>JANXXY010000399.1 GCA_025350365.1 Bacteroidales bacterium
CGATATTTCTTCCTGCACTCCGCCGTCAGAGATGTATGAATAGATTTTATGGTTCATCCAATTGCCAAAACGGGCAGCCAGAAATTTAGCGGCAATAGCAGCGCCTATTCCCATTGCATGCCCCTGACCAAGAGGTCCGGATGTATTTTCAATTCCGCGTGTAATATCTATTTCAGGATGACCTGGTGTGGGGCTTCCCCATTGACGGAAATTCTTTAATTCTTCGAGACTGTAATTGCCAGTAAGGGTCAATTGGGAATATAGCATTGGAGACATGTGACCCGGATCAAGGAAAAAACGATCACGAAAAGGCCATGCCATATCCGATGGATCGTAATTTAAAAATTCGGTGTATAAAATATTGATATAATCGGCACCGCCCATGGCACCACCAGGATGACCACTTTTGGCTTTCTCTACCATAGCCGCCGAAAGGATACGTACATTATCAGCGGCACGATTTACTAAGTTGTTATTCATTATTATAAGTTGTTATAATATTATTGTTGATTAAAGTCATAAAAATACGGTTTCGATTTTAATTGACCAAATGCAAAAGTGAAGAAAGGCGTAAATAGATAAAAGGTGAGCCGGAACAAGGAATCTCGTTAAGTTGATATTATAATACTTCATTTCTATTTGCAAAACATAGGTGTTTCCTATACCTTTGCGCCTCTGAAATAAATAAGTAAAGGAACTGATTATGGGTCTT
Source organism: Bacteroidales bacterium (assembly GCA_025350365.1). Lineage (GTDB taxonomy): Bacteria > Bacteroidota > Bacteroidia > Bacteroidales > JAAUTT01 > JAAUTT01. Next base: position 713 of record JANXXY010000399.1, read on the forward strand.
CAATGTGGAATAGTGGGTTTGCCGAATGTGGGGAAATCCACCCTGTTTAATTGTTTATCAAATGCAAGAGCGCAAGCTGCAAATTTTCCATTTTGTACTATTGAGCCAAACATTGGGGTAATTACAGTACCCGACGAAAGGCTGATAAAACTTGCGGAAATAGACAAGCCGAAAAGTGTAATCCCAACCACTGTGGAGATTGTAGATATTGCCGGCTTAGTAAAAGGAGCCAGTAAAGGAGAAGGGTTGGGGAATAAATTTTTGGCAAATATCCGCGAAACTGATGCTATTATTCACGTTTTACGCTGTTTTGACGATGATAATGTAACTCATGTTGATGGTTCGATTGATCCGGTTCGCGACAAGGAAATTATCGATACTGAACTTCAGTTAAAGGATCTTGAAACGGTGGAAAACAGATTTGCTAAAACACAAAAACAGGCTGTGGCAGGTGGAGATAAATCGGCTAAACGTTTGCTGGAGATACTACTTCAATACAAGGAAGCTCTGATAAAAGGAAAGTCGGCTCGTACAGTGGTGCTTGATAATAAGGACGATCAAAAATTGGCTCATGATTTATTTCTTCTCACCGCTAAGCCTATCATGTACGTGTGTAATGTGGATGAAGCAAGCGCTGTAAAAGGAAACAAATATGTTGACATGATTCGCGAAGCTTTGAAAGACGAAAATGCAGAGATGCTCGTTGTTACAGCTAAGACTGAATCGGAAATTGCCGAACTCGAAACGTTTGAGGAACGTCAAATGTTTCTTGAAGAGGCCGGATTGCATGAATCGGGTGTGGCCCGGTTAATAAAAGCAGCTTATCATCTGTTAAAACTTCAAACATATTTTACCACAGGCGCCGACGAAAGCCGAGCGTGGACATTTATTCACGGAACAAAAGCACCCCAGGCCGCAGGTATCATCCATTCCGATTTCGAGAAGGGATTTATCCGTGCCGAGGTAATTAAATATGTCGATTACGTAAAATACGGTTCGGAGTCAACCTGCAGAGATGCTGGTAAAATATCCATCGAGGGAAAGGAATATGTGGTGCAAGATGGCGACATTATGCATTTTAGGTTTAATGTGTAAGATGAAGTGAGAAGTTAGGAGAAGACCAAATGAGGAAGTGAGAAAGTTTGAAATTGACGAATAACTTTTCGATTTTCAAATAACGATCTCTGTAAAATGAAAATTTTAAAAAAATGAAAAAAACATCGATTATACTATTAATTATTATACTTTCGACTAACATAATTCGTTCGCAGTCGAGTACACGCATACCTCCGGAAAAACCAAAACTCATTGTAGGAATTATTATCGAACAAATGCGCCACGATTATATTAATCGCTATTGGGACAAATTTGGTGAAGGAGGATTTAAACGTCTTCTGAATGAGGGTACCTATTGTAAAAATGCCAATTTCAACTATTTGTTTACTCAAACAGCTGTGGGTCACGCAACCATCGCAACCGGCACAACTCCTTCATATCATGGCATTGTTTCCGAAGAATGGTACGTTCGGCTAAAAGACAAAGTAATAAACTGTGTTCTCGACGACAAAGAAAAAACCATCGGAGGCTCATACGAAGCCGGACGAATGTCACCCCGACAGTTGCTCACTACCACCATTGGCGACGAAATTCGCCTCGCAAGTTTTGGTAAATCGAAAGTGATCGCCATTTCACTTCAGGGAAAGTCGGCAATATTGTCTGCGGGACAGACTGCAAACGCCGCCTACTGGTTCGATGACGAAAGTGGAAAATGGGTTTCTAGTTCATATTACATGAAAGATTTACCCGCATGGGCTACCAGTTTTAATGAGAAGAAATTTGCCGATATTTATATGACACGCAGCTGGGAAACAAAATTTCCTTTGGCGGAGTACGTCAATCGCTGTCTGCCCGATGACAACAAATATGAAATAGGAATTGAAGGGAAACGAACTTTTCCGTACAACCTGACCCAAATGGGAAGCATCTATAAAAATAAAAAGAAATTCAGCTTGTTACGATATACTCCCTTTGGGAATACTTACACTAAAGATTTTGCAATTCAAGCGATTGTGAGCGATAGTTTGGGTAAGGATGATTATACGGATATGTTAACGGTTTCTTTTTCAGCTACTGAATTTATTGGTCAAAATTTCGGTCCCGAATCCGTAGAGATGATGGATGCATTTATTAAATTAGATGAGGATATCGAACATTTTCTCAATTTTCTTGATCAGGAGATTGGCAAACAAAACATTTTAGTTTACCTGACTTCAGACCATGGCGCAGCCCAGAATCCTGATTATTTGGCAGACAAAGGCATTTCGGTGGGGTATTTTAGCCAGAACGCAGCGCTATCCTTGTTAAAGAGCTATCTAAATGCAGTTTATGGACGTGGCGACTGGGTGAAAAGCTATTATGCACAGCAACTATTCCTTAACCGCGATTTAATTGAGGATTCGAAGCTTAATCTGGCCGATTTTCAGCAAAAGGTAGCACAATTTCTCTTGCAATTTACTGGTGTTGCAAATACTGTAACAGCTACAACCTTACAAACCGCCTATTTCCCCGATGGTGTTTACTCGAAAATCCAAAAAAGCTATAATCAGAAACGTTCAGGTGATGTGTTGATTAACCTTGATCCGGGATGGATTGAAAAAAACGGCACCACTACATCCCACAATTCCTCTTATGCTTACGATGCACAAGTGCCTCTTATCTGGTATGGTTGGAAAGTTAAACGTGCCACTATTAACGAAATTGTTGACATGACTGATATTGCACCTACCATCAGTTATTTTCTGAATATTTCCAGTCCGAATGCATCGGTAGGGAAACCTATCCTTGGTTTGGTGGGGCAGTAGGGGGGAGTCTTTATTTACAGGATTTTCTCAATCTGTATTTACCATCCAAATTGAAAAAACGTTGATGTAATTCCAGAATGAGAGTACATATTCTTCCGGAATTTTAAGTCGTAAAAGTGCAGTCCGGTAACAGTCGAGCCATGTCAATCTTGCTTCATAGGTTATTTTAAAAGGGGCGTGTCTATTTATAAGCATTGGTTTACCGCGGTTCTGATTGAAGTAGGTTGGTCCGCCACAAATCTGGATAAAAAAGTCTGCCGAATGTTGTTTGATGGCTTCAAAGGCTTCATTATTGGCGGGGAATAGATTTCGTATCGAACTTTCCCGCATTAAATCATAATGATCACTAACCAGTTTGCGCATTCCTTCTTCCTTAAGCAAATTGAGAATTTCCGGATTTGGCATTTTTACTTCCGGTCGTTCGCCAACCTTATAAGTGTTAATTATTAAATCCATGTTATACCGATATTTTTTTGAATTTTTGGTTAATTGATAAATGGTGATTATGTCGCAAAAATTCTGCCACATAAATACTCTTCCTTGCGGCAAATGTTTATTTTCGAAACTTTTTTATCGTCATAATTCGTCCACTTTAATGCCTCTTTTATTTTGGTTAATTACTTCCTTTATTCTATCTAATGCGACTTCAACACCAGATTCTATCTGGCCAACTTTAGCGTACGAGTACCAAACGGATTTTTTTAGGATGTCGATTTTTCCGGGATATGCTATTCCTTTTTTAGTTTCGAGTTCTAATAATTCTTTTGGAAAATCAGCTTTTGCTTCCAGATAAGTGTCCAATTCATACATCAGGCAGCATTTAAGTTTCCCGCACTGGCCTGTATATTTTTCCATTCCGGACGACAATTGCTGGGTTTGTATAGAACTCGATTTTACTGAAGGTAGCTGATTGCGCCAAGTGGAACAGCATAACTCTTTACCGCATGATCCAATTCCACCAATTTTCGATGCTTCCTGTCTCGCCCCAATCTGCTTCATCTCAATTTTAACTGAAAAATCCACCATCAATAATTTAAGCAATCCCCTAAAATCAACACGTCCGTCAGAAATGTAATAGAATGTGGCTTTTTTATTGTCTCCCTGAAACTCAACATCGCTTACTTTCATATCTAATTTTAAAGTTAGTACCATCTCACGCGATTTAATGAGAGCGTTTTTTTCGAGAGCTTTTGCATTCAGCCATGTCTGAATATCATTTTCAGAGGATTTTCTATAAATAATGCCTAATGGAGTATTGTCGGGGTTAGTTACCTTTCTTTTATATTGTTTTTCAGCAATCACGCCTTTCAATGAAACTATCCCAACATCATATCCGTTGGGAACCTGAACTGTTACCATATCTTCATAATTTAAAGGCACCCGGTTGACGTTTTTATAAAAACCTTTCCTATTGTCTTTAAACCTTACTTCAACCATAGTAGAAGTGTCCCCGATTTCCGGTAAATCTTTTAACCAGTCATACGATGAACTGCTTCCAAAGAAATTTGTAGATAAATTTTCCTGCTTACCGGTTTGTATTTTATTGAAACTGCAGTTAGTGCATCCCATAATATTAGTTATTTTAAATATTTATAATGAATATGCAGATTGTCGGCATTTTGCCTTACCGCATGGTAAACTACTAACAAATCGATTTCGGTATTGTTTTATTTCTTATTGATGACAGATTTTTAAGATTATTTATACGAATAAAGAGTTGATTTTAGAAAACCGAAAAGCTGGAAATCGCTGCGCCGAATGATACCCCCGCTGGTGCGGATTTGCAATTCGTGCCCTCTGCTCAGCGTAATGCTCGAAGCTTTTGATGCTTAAGGCAATATTAATTATTCAATAGCGATATATTATTATGATACCTTACGCTAAAAACAACACAATAGATAGCTGACTGTTTCATAATAAATAAAAAAAGAAAAATGACAGCAAAAGAAATTCTCATAGAACTTGAAAAAAACGGAGATGTGCAGACAAAGAATACGCTCTTAAAACACGGTGCAAGAGAACCTTTTTTTGGGGTGAAAGTGGCACATTTGAAAAATATACTCAAAAAGGTAAAAAAAATCACCAATTATCTTTAGAGCTTTATAACACCGGAAATTCTGACGCAATGTATCTCGCTGGACTAATGGCAGATGAAAATAAAATAACAGAATCGCAATTAGACGACTGGGTTGACAAGGCATATTGGTATTATTTGAGTGAGTTCGCAGTTCCTTGGGTTGCAGCGGAAACGGATTTTGGTTTTCAACTAGGACTAAAGTGGATTCAATCTGATAAAGAAAGAATTGCTTCAGCAGGATGGGTTACTCTGGCTTATTATGCAGGTGTAAATAAGGATGAAGATTTGAATATTAATACATATAGTCAATTGCTTGACAAGGTTGAAAATGAAATTCATAATTCACAAAACAGAGTGCGTTTTACTATGAATGGATTTGTTATAGCGATTGGTACTTATATTAAAGATTTAACTGAAAAGTCAAACACAGTTGCATCCAAAATCGGAAAAATAATGATTGATATGAATGGAACCGCCTGTAAAGTCCCTTTAGCATCAGAATATATTAATAAAGCCATTGAAAAGGGGCAAATTGGTAAAAAACGTAAAAAAGCCAGATGCTAAGAAATAGAAACATCAATACACTTGGTTTTAGGCTATTCTAAGACTTCTCACCATTGCCTGGGCTTTTGCGTGTGTCATGCGATGGAAGGTTTTTAGGAAAATACCGTCATCGATTGCCAATTATCTGCTTTAATTAATTCGTTGCCTCTATACTTTTGAAAGAGCTGGGCTACGGCAAGCACATCCTTTTCGCAGTAACGGACAATTCGCTCGAGGTTTTTCTCCTGATAATAAACTTCGGCTACCTGACTGCCATCAATATCGTCCTTGGGTGAGGCGATTCCAAAAACCTTGGTTAGCAATGCCAGTGAGGTATAACTTTTATAATCGCCAAACTTCCAAAGTTCCAGAGTGTCGATGAAACCCACTTCCCAGGGCTTTTTCCCCGCAATGTCAAGCACCCTAGGAAGTGGAATTCCGTTTATTAACATGCGTCGCGAAATGTATGGGAAATCGAATTCTTTGCCATTGTGAGCGGCCACCTGGATATTCTTTTTAGCCGAAAACAATTTCAACATTCCGGCAAACTCCTGTAATAGTATTTTTTCATCGTGTCCGAAAAACGATTTGGTGCGGAAATGATCCTCTCCTGAATTGTTATGAAGATATCCGGTAGAAATGCAGATAATTTTGCCAAACTCAGCATATATCCCTGCCCGGGCATATATGTCTGAAGCGGTTTCATCAGGCTTGCGCATATTGGTCGATTTTTTGTCCCATAAATGTTGGAAACCCTCATCGAGATCGTCAAATGAAGACTGTTGGGGAACGGTTTCTATATCAAGAAACAAAATTTCATCCGCAAGTAAATTTTCGAGCATGTTTAGATAGTTTCGTTGGTGTTTTAATTCAAAAAAAATTAATTCAAAAATATTCAATGTGTCTCATGTTTATGCTCAAGGCATTGCTGCATTATCTTCTCTAATGCATGCACCATCTGATCTATATTCTCCGAATCTCCGTTTAGCAATTCGTCGGCAATATTTTTGAAGGGTTCCACAAAAATATCATGCATTGGTTTCACTGTTTCATAGAACCGTTTTTCGACCACTTTTTTAGTTCGGCTTCGCTCTGTGGTATCACGGGCAATGATGCGCTGCAAACGGTTATGTTCCGATACACTAAGAAATATTTTCACATTCAATAAATTTCTTAGTTCCAGGTCACTCAGAGCTAGAATTCCGTCAACCAAAAGAATTTTAGCCGGAAAAACTTTCAGCGTTTCTTTACTCCTGCAGCATGTGAGATATGAATAAATGGGGCGATCAACAGCTATTTCCAATTTTAATTGCCGGATATGACTGCACAACAATCGAAAATCGATGGCATCGGGATGATCAAAATTGTTAGATTTTTTTTGTTGAGTGGTAAGATGCGAATGGTCCTTGTAATAAGCATCCATCGGGATATGACAAATGACATCAGGAGAAAATTTTGATTTAATCCGCTCAATCAATGTCGATTTTCCTGATCCGCTTCCTCCGGCTATTCCTAAAGTAAACATAAAAGTGTGTAGTAATTTAGTAGTTAATCGCGTGTATAAGGTTTAAAACTTTGGTAAATTTTTAAGCAATATTCTAAAAATGATATACTTAGATATATATTAAAATATTTCTTTATTTTTATGTATTTAATACTTCGGTATATTTTTTTAAGGTATTGATAATGAGTTCAAATTCAAAAATTGAAATTAATCGTAAGTAGTTATTAGTCAATTATTTTCAAATTATCTTATTTTCAAATTTTCAAATTTAACGAAAGTGTTGTGTATTTCAAAGTATTATATTTTATAAAAATGCAGAAGTTGAAAAATTACCGATATTAAGGTTTACACCAGCGAAAAATAGTAAATCCATTTGCTTTTTCCAACAAATTCGGCTAAAATTGATACTTTTGCAGAATACAAAAAGTTTTAAAAATGAATGAGCTTTATCCTTTAAAATTCAAGCCTGCTTTAAAAGACCGGATATGGGGAGGTGACAAACTTAAAACTGTTTTTGGAAAGGAAGGTAAATGCATCACTTGTGGTGAAAGTTGGGAAATATCGGCAGTGGAAGGTGATATTTCGGTGGTTGAAAATGGTTTCCTGAAAAATAATAATCTTCAGGAATTGATTGAAATATACATGGGAGATCTTGTTGGTGACAAAATTTACGACACCTTCGGACTCGAATTCCCTTTGCTTATTAAATTCATCGATGCCAACGACGACCTTTCGATTCAGGTTCACCCCGATGACAAACTTGCACTCCAACGGCACAATTCATTTGGGAAAACAGAAATGTGGTATGTAATGGATTCAAATCCAGGAGCAAGTCTGATATCGGGATTTACAAAACAAACAAACAAAGAAGAATATATCCAAAGTGTGGAGTCAAATACTCTTACACGAATGCTTAACAGCACGGAGGTTGCACATGGCGATGTGTTTTTTATTCCTTCGGGTAGAGTTCACGCTATTGGAGCCGGTATTCTTCTGGCCGAAATTCAGCAAACTTCCGATATTACGTATCGGATATTTGACTGGAATCGTGTTGATTCTGCCGGAAAGCCACGCGAACTGCATACCGAACTTGCTGTTGAGGCTATTGATTATAACTATTATACTGACATAAAAACATCATACATCGATCAGGTAAACTCGGTGGTTAATCTTGCTAAATGCAAATACTTTACCACCAATAAAATACTTTTTGACAAACAGGTTCACCGCGATTATATTGACCTCGATTCGTTTGTTCTGTATATTTGTTGTGAAGGTAAATTTGAATTAGAATATAGGGATAACGTAAAAATCGAAGTGCTAAAAGGTCAGACCATTTTATTACCTGCTGTTTTTAAAAATATTAATCTTATTCCCCACGGGAAAACTGAACTTCTGGAGGTTTACGTTGACTAATTATTTATTTGATATTAAGGAATCGAAGTTTATTTCAAGCAGTCCTGCTTTGAAAGGATGCCCCCCTCCAAAAGAACCGGAATTCGCCTTTATTGGTCGGTCAAATGTTGGTAAATCATCGTTGATTAACATGCTAACCAATAAAAAAGGCTTGGCGAAAACTTCTTCAACACCGGGGAAAACCAGGCTTATTAACCATTTTTTAATTAATAACAGCTGGTATCTTGTTGATTTGCCTGGTTATGGATACGCTAAAGTTTCGAAAGACCAGCGCTCTGAATTTCAAAAATCAATACTTGAATATATAGGTAAACGCGATACGCTATACTGCCTTTTTGTTCTTATTGATTGCCGTATTGAGCCTCAACCAGTGGATATTCGCTTTGTAAATTGGTTGGGAGAAGGGGAAGTTCCTTTCGTGATTGTTTTTACCAAAATCGACAAGGTTTCCCAAACAGAATGGAATAAAAATGTGGATGAGTTTAAAAAATTACTTTCGGAAAGCTGGGACGAATTACCAACAATTATTTATTCGTCGGCTGTAAAGAAACTTGGTCGTGATGAGATTCTTGCCAGTATATCCACCGGATTGAAAAAGATGGAATAGTTTTTTTGGAATATATTTTCACATGATACTAGTATATTTTTTATACATTTGCAAACCATAAAAGGAAACGATTTTTAATTATAACGTAATGGCAGCCAATACTCCAATAAAGTTTTTTACCGGCACTGCTTCCCGATATTTAGCAGAGAAAATTGCTAAAAGTTTTGGGGGAGAACTGGGTCGAAGTTCAGTAACCCGTTTTAGTGATGGGGAGTTTCAGCCCGCTTATGATGAATCAGTGCGAGGTGCAACCGTTTTTATTATTCAGTCCACATTTCCTCCAACTGAAAATCTTTTTGAGCTTTTAATGATGATAGATGCTGCTAAAAGAGCATCGGCTAACAAAGTGGTCGCTGTAATTCCTTATTTTGGTTTTGCCCGACAGGATCGTAAAGATCGCCCGCGTTGCTCAATAGGAGCAAAGCTGGTAGCTAATCTTTTAACTGCTTCCGGCGTCGACCGCGTAATGACAATGGATTTGCATGCCGATCAGTTACAGGGATTTTTTGATGTTCCGGTCGATCATCTTTATGCTTCACCAATCTTTGTTCCCTACCTTCGTAGCTTAAACCTTCCCAAACTGGTGGTTGCAGCTCCTGATATGGGAGGAACAAAAAGAGCCAACGCTTATTCCCGCTTCATGAATGCCGAAATGGCCATTGGTTATAAATTACGCAAGAAGCCAAATGTGGTGGAAGAGATAAAAATTATCGGAGATGTGGCCAATAAAGATGTGGTTATCATCGATGACATGGTTGATACAGCAGGAACCATAACTTTCGCTGCCGACCTTATGACCGATATGGGAGCTAACAGTGTTCGCGCCATCTGCACACATGCGGTTCTTTCAGGTCCGGCATACGATCGAATTGAAAAATCGAGTCTGATTGAATTGGTAGTTACCGATACAATTCCTTTACATAGACAAAGTGATAAGATAAAGATGCTAAGCGTTGCAGATACGTTTGCCGATGTAATTGAAAAAGTTTACAATTATCAATCAATTAGTTCAAACTTTATAGTTTAATTACTATATTTGCAGCCTCAAAAAAATAAATAATATATAATAATAATGAAATCAATAGAGCTAAAAGGTACCGTTCGTGAAAAAGTAGGGAAAGGCAATAGCAAGAAAATCAGAATTAGCGAAGCTGTTCCATGTGTTTTGTACGGAGGTAAAGAATACGCTTTCTTTTCAGTGATTGAAAAGGATTTGAAAGGAATTCTTTATACTCCTAATGTATATCTTATTGACCTGAATATTGACGGCAAAAAGAAAAAAGCTAAAATTCAGGATCTTCAATTTCATCCTGTAACGGATAGGGTTCTTCATATCGACTTTTACGAAGTTGATGAAGACAAGAAAATCGTTATTGAAATCCCCGTTCGTGTTGAAGGGAATTCAATCGGTGTAAAAGAAGGTGGTAAACTTATTCAGGACAAACGCAAGCTGAAAGTTAGGGGATTGGTGAAAAACCTTCCTGACGAGATTATCCTTGATGTAACAAGCTTGGTTTTAGGTAAATCAATCATGATTGGAGATATTGTTAGAAAAAATATCGAATTTCTCGATTTGAAAACCAGTCCGGTTGTTTCGGTTAAAATGACTCGTGTTGCACGTGGAGTTGCTGAAACTCCAACTACTGGTGCTTCTGCCGCCACTCCTGCTGTTGCTGCTGTTGCCGCTGTTACTCCTGCAAAAAAATAAAATTGTTGCGCATTGAAGTATTTGATTACTGGCTTGGGTAATATTGGTGACGAATACCAGCATACCCGTCATAATATAGGATTTGATGTATTGGATGCTTTTGCTAAAGCGTCCAATATTTGTTTTGAGGATAAGCGGTACGGTGCTGTTGCTGAATATAAGTTTAAAGGCCGTGTATTTATTCTTTTAAAGCCATCCACTTTTATGAACTTGAGTGGGAAAGCCATAAATTACTGGCTTCAAAAAGAAAATATTCCGTTCGAAAATTTTCTTGTTATCCTTGATGATTTGGCATTGCCCCTTGGAACTCTGCGGATTAAACCTAAAGGAAGTGACGGAGGCCATAATGGATTGAAAAGCATAAACGAAGTGCTTGGCCGACAAGATTATACTCGTGTTCGATTCGGAATAGGCAACGAATTTTCAAAAGGCTACCAGGTAGATTTTGTTCTTGGCAAATGGACTTCGGACGAAAAAAAAATATTGGAAACCAGAATCCCCATAGCTGTCGATATCATAAAGAGTTTTGGCACCATTGGTACTCAATTGACAATGACTCAATTTAGCAATAAATAATCAATATAGAAAATTCAACTCTGACAGGACCTTCGGACTCTGCCAGGTTTACAGGTTTTGAAATGACCTTCCAGAGTCGACAGACCTGGAAGAGTCCAAAAAAACATGATATTGATAAGTAGTTTATTAATTAATTTATGGTCAATAAGATACATAACTAGGAATGAAGCTCCAATCTAAAATCTAAAATTAGACATGGCTGACGAAGAGATAAGAATGGATAAATTTTTATGGGCAGTTCGGTTATTTAAAACACGAGCGGAGGCTGCCGATTCTTGTAACAAAGGCCAGATAACCATCAATGGAATGTCTGTTAAGTCGTCACGGCATGTTAAGGTTGGAGAAGTTATTTTGATGCGTAAACCTCCAATGGTTCATAGTTACAAGGTTCTTGCGCTATTGCATACACGTCTGTCAGCCGAAAAAGTTAAGGAGTTTTTAATTGAGATTACCCCCGATGAAGAGTTCAAAAAATTAGAGAACGGGCGCTTGCAGAAAAACCTTGTTCGGGATAGAGGAACTGGCCGTCCCACAAAAAGAGATCGCCGCGATATTGATAGACTTCACGACAATATTTAAAAAGCACGGCTAAATTGCTCATCTTTAACAAACTTATTTTATCTTTACGATTCTCCGTTTTTGGAGACTACTAAATAAACCTAAAAAAATGGTAAAAGGGCTACTATCAGTATTAACTATTATTTCCTTTTTATCTCTTTTCTTATATTCCTGCTCGCCAAACGAAAAACCTATTAGCTCGGTTGAAGACAAAAAAGACACCATCATTGTTTTGGAAAATGATGCGATTCAGTTAAAAATATCGGTATTCGGCGGTGCCATCATAGATTTTCATGATAAAAAAAATGGAATAAATCCATTGACATGGAAGATGAAAGAATCTCAAATGCCGGATAATAACAAAAATGGCGCTGTTTTTCAAGGACATTTTGTATGCGTAGGTCATTGGGGTAGCCCGTCCGAAGGTGAAAAAAAACTGGGTATGCCCCATAACGGCGAACCTGCAAACAACTGGTGGAACATTAAAAGCAAAAAAGACGGAAGATTTTTAGAGATGAGTTGTGATGCCCCTCTGGATGGTCTTACCATAAATCGCAAAGTGGCTGTTTCGCAAAATACCAGTTGTTTTAAAGTTACTGAAACAATTACAAATGATTTAAGCATAGGTCGGATCAATACCATTGTTCAACATGCTACTTTGGGACTTCCCTTTGCAGATAAATCCTTGATAATAAATTCAAATGCAACGTATGGATTTAATCGGAATTTAACTAAATATGGTTTGGAAAAATACGCGGCGGAATGGCCAAATGCATACGCCGATACTTTAATGAAAACTATTGATGTTTCCAAAAACTCCTGGGATTCTGATTATGTTGCAACCTATATTTTTTCCGATTCTATAGGTTGGATAACCGCGGTTAATTTAAATCAGAAACAACTGGTGGGCTATACCTGGAAGACTAACGAATACCCATGGTTGAGCATTTGGAATGGAATGCAGGATGGTAAGCTTTGGGCAAAGGGTCTGGAGTTCGGTACAACAGGTCTTGGTGATACGTTCTCTTTTGTAGACCGATGCTCTATATCTTTTCATAAGGTTCGAAGTATTGAATATATTGATGCTAAATCGTCTGTTTCTAAAACATACTTTTGTTTTGGACTTCAAATCCCTGATGGATTTCAAAAAACACTGCGGGTATTCTTCGACAAAGGAATGGTTACCGTTGTTTTGCTTACCAATTCAGGTGTAAAAGAGATTCAATTCTCGTTATAAATAAATTCCGGATTTTTATGCCCTGAAAAAATCATGATCGGGATTTTTATCCCGATAAGTAATTTATTTTATTTTACAATTTTTGTAAGCTGACTTATGAATATAAATGACAGTTTAAGTATCTATCATACCGAATTATCGGCTGAACTTAAGAGTATTTTGAGTTTTTGGAGTAAAAGAATGATTGATGGTGAAAATGGAGGTTTCTACGGGAGGATAGATGGTTATAATAATTTACATCCTCACGCTGATAAAGGAATCGTTTTGAATGCAAGAATATTGTGGACATATTCATCAGCTTATCAACTCACTCATAATATGGAATATATTGAAAAAGCCCACCGGGCAAAAGACTATATTCTCAAATATTTTCAGGATAAGGAATTTGGAGGTTTTTTTTGGGTGGTGGATTATCAGGGAAAACCTGTGAATACAAGAAAACAAATTTATGCTCAAGCCTTTGTTTTATATGCTTTTGTTGAGTATTATAAAGTAACTCACGACAGCGGGGCTTTAGCTATGGCAAAAGAGTTATATCATCTAATTGAAAAACAAAGTCTTGAAATCAAATATGGCGGTTATCTTGAGGCATTTGCTCATGATTGGAGTTTGATGGAGGATGTGAGACTTAGTCCCAAAGAAACCAACGATCCAAAGATTATGAATACTCATCTTCATGTACTTGAGGCTTATACAAATTTGTATCGAATTGATAAATCAGCTGAACTGGGGAAATCGCTTCGCGGGTTAATTGATATTTTTTTGCAACGGATTATTAATCGAAAAACTCATCAATTCGAATTGTTTTTTGATAATCAATGGAATGTGCGACCTCATGCGATTTCTTTTGGTCATGATATTGAAGGTACGTGGCTTTTGTTTGAAGCGGCAGAAGTTCTCGGTGATAAAACATTTTTGAAAGAGGTCGAAACCGAAACAATGCTGATGGTTAATGAAAATATTAAATGGGGACTTGATACCGACGGCGGATTAATGAATGAGGCATTTGAAAATAAAGTAATTGATAGCAATAAACATTGGTGGCCTCAGGCCGAAGCCATGGTGGGGTATTTTAATGCTTTTCAAATTTCGGGTAACGAAGTCTATTTAACGAAGTCTATCGCAAGCTGGGAGTTTGTTAAGAGAAGCATTATCGACAAAAAAAATGGAGAGTGGTACTGGCTTGTTTCACAGGAGGGAACACCCGCATTAAATGAAGATAAAGCTGGACTATGGAAATGTCCCTACCACAATGGCAGGGCATGTATCGAAATTATTTCGCGAATACAATCATTAATACCACAAACTCCTAATTGATAAGCTTGTATTGACTGATATTCTTAAGAAGCAACTAATAAATCAATTATAACGCAACCTTTTTGTTTTATAAGAATCTATAAATAAAAGCCATTGGTTATGAAAAAATGTACTTTTTCCGTGCTATCCTTTCTATTTCTATTCTCTTATTCGTTTGCCCAATTGCATAGTATTGTAAAAGCAAATTTTGCAGCGGGTAGCAATGACCTTTTTACTTTTTCAAAAATGGTTGGAGGATCAAATAAATATGGCAAAGGATTTAAAACTGTAGGCTTTACCTTTTCAAAACCATTTAAAAATTGGCTATACCTTGAAACGGGTCTGATTTATGCTCAATATAAGGTTGAGCAAACTCCGGGGTTTATGCCTGGTATGGACATGACTCCGAAAGCTGGACGTATTGATCTTTTGACTATTCCTGCAACTTTGCATATTGATTTTTTACGTTTCTTTTTTATTCATACTGGTATTGCACTTGATATGCAACTTCGAAATAACATAGTGAATGACCAAACCGGACTTGGTATTTCGGCAGGATTAGGTGTCAAATACGATTTTCGTGTTCCAATAAGTGTTTTTGTAAACCCTTATGCATTAGTGCACTCATTAGTTGGAATATCCTTTGAGCAAAATCCTTACAAACTAATTGAATCTGGTTGGAGATTTGGCATTGGATATCGCATTTAAGAGGGTAAATAAACTCTTGAATACCTCCATTTTCGAATACTCATTAAAGTAGCCCGTTAATGAAGTTGAACTATAATGAAAGCTGTTATAGAAATGGGTTCATAATCATTTGAACACGATTACCCAAACCAGAGAATAATAAGTAGATTTTAATATCAGAAAAGAAAAACTTAATGGATTGAATGGTAAAAACCATTTTCCCATGAAGTTGTTCATATCTAAGTAAGTCACAAAACAAACTTATGATTATTGTTTTGGAGAATTAAAACTGAGTTATAAACGGATTGTTAAATACATTAGTTCGGTAAATTTTCAACTTCTGCATTTTTATAAAATGTAATACATTGAAATACATAGAAATAAAGAAATATTCAATATATATCTAAGTATTTCATTTTAAATATATTGCTGAAAATTTACCGAGTGTTGTAAATAGCCTCTTGCAAAAAAATCATTCTGCCCTCGGATCAGGTTGATAGGGCAACCTTCCCAGTTTGTGAACCTCCACACTGGGAAACCCGAATTCTTCCACAACTTTTCCCTCAATTAAATAAACTCCATATCCGCTAAAAGGATACTTTTTCAGAGAATCAGGGAAATGCACCGTATCGAAAAAAATGCCATGCACATCTAAAAAACATCCGAAATGCATCCACTCATTCTTCACCGTATGAACATATTTGATGGTCACAAGTTCGCCAACCATCCTCACAATCTTCCCTAATTTTGAAGAAAGTTCCCGGGCGATAGCATTCCCCCGATATGGTGTTTTCAACAGATCAAATCTGGACATACTTACCGGAAATCCGATCAGTTCCATTTCATCATATCCATCTTCTAACGCATTAGTTCTTAGAGCCGGTAATACAAACTCTTTTCGTTTTTCCTTAAATAAAGGCTCGCTATATGGTTGAGTATCTGCCTTGGCGTTTACCAACTGTTCCCACATGAGCGCTTTTTTACTTTTCCCGGTAAACCGGAAGGCGCCTGCTTTGATGAGGATTCGTAATTGCTCCGTTCCAATGGATACCCGTTCGGTAAAATCTATGAAATCAGTAAAATTGCCATGGGCATGTCGTTCTTCCAGTATTTTTTGTACGATACCCGATTCCAGGTTTTTCAGATGAATCCATCCCAGGTAAATTTCATCCCCATAAATGGTCGTTGTATTTTCACTCTTGTTGATGTCCGGCAGATTAATTGTTGCCCCATGCCGTTTGGCTTCGCTAACATACACCCACGTATGATAGAAGCCACCAAAATTGTTGATTACCGCAGTATAAAATTCTTTAGGATAATAAGTTTTTAGAAACAGACTTTGATAGCTTTCAACCGCATAACTAGCCGAATGAGCCTTGCAAAAGGCATATCCGGCGAACGAGGACATCTGCCTCCATACTTCATTGGCTAACTCGTCAGTATACCCTCTGGCCTTGCAATTTCTAAAGTATCGTTCGGTTAATCGGGCGAACTCCTGCTTCGACCGGTATTTGCCAGACATTGCACGCCGCAGAGTGTCTGCATCGGCAAGGGACAAGCCGGCAAAGTAATGGGCAATTTTGATAACATCTTCCTGGTAAACCATCACCCCATAGGTTTCCTTTAAATGCTCTTCAAAGGCAGGCGCTAGGTAACGAACATTGCTTTGGTTATGAAACCGCTTGATGTACTCTTTCATCATGCCCGACTTGGCCACACCGGGTCTGATAATAGAACTGGCAGCAACTAAACTGATGTAGTTGTTGCACTTTAGCTTCTTTAACAAACCCCGCATGGCAGGACTTTCGACATAAAAACACCCGATGGCATCCCCATCATATAATTGCTGGTTGATTTTTGCATCCTGTTTGAAATCATTCACCCGATGCACATCGATGGTCTCTCCCTTATTTCTCTGAACAATTTCAACACATTCTTTAATATGTCCTAACCCCCTTTGACTTAGGATATCCAGTTTGTCCAACCCTATTTCTTCGGCAACGTACATGTCGAACTGTGTGGTTGGCAATCCCTTTGGAGGCATGTCTAAAGCGGTGTAATAGTACACCGGCAATTCTGAGATCAGAACACCTCCTGCATGGATGGATCGTAAATGAGGATAGTCCATTAACCGGTTTCCGTACCGGAATATTTTTTCTGTGATATCATTGTGTAACGATGTGTCTCCAGGTCTTTCTACCAGCGCATCGATGTCATTTTTTGGCAACCCGTACACCTTACCCAGCTCCCGGATAATGGAGCTGTCCTTGAAGGTGTTCATTGCGCCCAGCAAGGCAGCGTGTTTCCCATATTTTTTAAATATGTAATCATGCACACCATCGCGATCCTTCCAGGAAAAGTCAATGTCAAAATCGGGTGGTGACGACCGTTGGGGGTTAATGAACCTTTCGAAATAAAGGTTCAATTCAATGGGGTCGATGTCAGTAATTTTAAGACAATAGGCTACGATGCTGTTGCCGCCGCTTCCTCTGCCCACATGGTAAACACCTCTGCCCATGGTGTGCTTCAAAATGTCCCAGGTGATTAAGAAGTAAGCTGAGAATCCCAATTCATCAATCACTTTTAGTTCTTTGCTTACTCTTGCTTCCGCTTCTTTGTTCCCCTTTCCATACCGGTAAAGCATCCCTTCGTGAGCCAATCTTTCTAACAACAGCTTATCCTCATACTTGCCGGCTTCGAAGATTTGTTTGTTTTTTCGAACCTGAAAATCAAACTCAAAATGGCACACATCCATGATTCTTTCGGCATTCCTGATCAGTTGAGGATGGTCTTTATAATAGGATTTAACACTATCAGGAGATATAAAAACATCTTCCTTCCCGGCAACCTGCTGTTCGGTTATCATAGAAAGGAGGGTGTTATGGTGGATAGCTCTCAAATGCCGGTGCAGTTCAACGTCGTCCGGTTCACAAAAGGTAACCTGATGAAATGCAACACACTTATTTTTCAATTGATGGGGTAACCGATGACATACCTTATTTATCTCGGAAGGACGTACCCCTATAAATTCATTTTCTTTCAGTTTCCAGTCAAGGGCTACAATGGGATAGATCACAAAAACCTGTTCAAATTCAGGAGCCATTGCGGGCAGCTCCTTCTTATTGAAATTATATTCACTCAGGTACTCATTTATCTCCCTGAATCCTTCATTACTTTTGGCAATGCAGGTATACAGCCAAGTGTCCTCATTTCGGAAATCCACCCCAATGACGGGTTTGATATTTTTTTCCCTGCATTCCTTCACAAAATCGAAGCATCCGGAGGTGTTGTTAATATCTGAAATGACAAGCGCAGATATTCCCAATTCCTGTGCCCGGCTGGCAAGCGTCTCTACCTTACTGGTTCCGAAGGTAAGGCTGAAATAGGTATGACAAGCATATATCATCAGATAAAGATTCGACTATTCGTACTATTTAGATATTCGTGTTACTTTCTGCCTCCCTGCCTTTTATTGTATAGCCCTTCCGATAGCATTTTTACCGTATTTTTTCCTGATCTTATCCAGTGCCAGATAGAGATTGACCATTTCCGGAGTGTCTTCAAACAGATTTAATTGCTGTGCACCATGTACCAGATGGGTGAGGCGAACTCCTATCAATCTGATCATCATCCGGCGTTGATATAGTTTTTTAAAGAGTTCCCGAACCACCTCCAGTACTGTATGATCAAATGACGTATAGGGGATTCGCTTTTGTTGGGTGTGCGTATCAAAATTGGAATAACGGATCTTTACCGTTATGCACGAAGTAAGCTTCTGCTCTTTTCTAAGATCGAAGCAAAGCGTCTCCACCATTTTTACAAGCAGCCGGTTCAAATAATCGATGTCCATAGTGTCCTGTTCAAAGGTCTGTTCGGTGCTCATCGATTTTTGCTCCCAATAAGGTTGGATAGGTGTTAAATCTATTCCGTTGGCTTTTCTCCATATTTCGACTCCGTTTTGGCCAAGGAGCCTTGCCATGAGTTCGATAGGCATTTCTCTCAGCGTGCCTATCCGGTCGATTCCCATATCTTTAAGGATGGTGAAGGTTTTATCGCCTACCATTGGAATTTTCTTTATAGACAAAGGACCTAAAAATGGAGAAACGTGGTTTCTGTCAATAAACAGTTCCCCATTGGGTTTGGCTTCCCCGGTGGCAATCTTCGAAACCGTTTTATTAATCGATAAACCAAAAGAAATGGGTAATCCGGTTTCTGTGATAATCTTGCGTCGCAGTTCGTGCGACCATTTAAGGCATCCGAAAAACTGATCCATCCCGGTGATGTCCAGGTAATGCTCATCGATCGAAGCTTTTTCATATACCGGAGCTTTTTCGGCAATGATATCCGTTACCATGTTCGAATATTTGCTGTATTTCTCCATGTCGCCTCTAATAACAATGGCATCAGGGCATAGCATCAAGGCCATTCTCATGGGCATAGCAGAGCGAACCCCGTATTTTCGCGACTCATAACTGCAACTGGCAACCACACCTCTTCCGGAAGTACTACCGATGATAATCGGCTTTCCTTCAAATTTTCTGTTTTGCAAACGCTCCACCGATACAAAAAAGGTATCCAGATCAAGATGAATAATGTCTTTTTTAGCAAACGATTCCATAAACCTTTTCTCCCCGACAATGTTTATAATATGTTTGTATTACCAACATATTTTATGTTGGTAATTTAAACATTTATTCCTATATTAGCTTCGATTTTTACAGGGAAAATTTAAAAGAATCACATTCAATGGAAATATTTTTAGCTACCAATATTCTTTTACTTCGCAAACGAAAGAAAAGAACCCAGGATGATGTTGCTTTTGCGGTCAATGTCAAGCGATCCACTTATACCGGTATCGAAATCGGAAATTCGTTTCCCAGCATTGAGGTGTTGATTAATCTTTCGAATTATTTTTGTGTCTCTATTGACACGCTATTAAGAGTGGATTTGAGAAAACTTTCTGAATTTCAACTTTCCGAACTTGAACGGGGAAACGATGTGTATATCCGGGGTACCCATTTAAGAATTCTTTCAAAAACGACTGATTATCTGGATACCGAAAACATCGAATTGGTTCCTGAAAAGGCTAAAGCCGGTTATATGACTGGTTATGCCGACCCGGAATACATCAATGAATTGTCTAAATTTCAACTTCCTTTTTTATCAAAAAATAAGAAATACAGGGCCTTCCAGATAACCGGTGACAGTATGTTACCCATCCCTGAAAGCTCGTGGATTACCGGGGAATTTGTACAGGACTGGTATAGCATTCAAAGTGGCAAGTCCTATATTATTCTTACCATTAACGATGGCGTTGTTTTTAAGATTGTGGATAATCTGATTCAGGACGAAGGAATATTGAGATTATACTCCCTGAATTCCCTATACAAACCGTTCGATGTTCCGGTTCCGGATATAAAAGAAGTTTGGCGGTTTATCAACTTTATCAGTTCGGAAATCCCCGACATTGGGAATTTGGGAGAAAACCTAAACCAGCGGGTTATTGAATTGTCGCGGGAGGTAGAAGCCATAAAACATCAGATTGGAAGGCAATAAGTTGCACTGCTCTCTCTTTTAGTATCGGAAAAGAAAAATTTCATGGATTGGTTGGCGAAAACCATTTTTTCCATGAAGTTGTTCATACCTAAGTGTGTCACAGATTAATGCAAAACAAGAGGCTTTAACTTTTTAGGGTTCACGGTACAATATTATAAAGATCTGAAAGGAAGGGCATCCCGATACTGGAATATCATACCAAGTAAGAAATCTGAACAGAAAGTCCGTGATAAAGTTAGGGACTATTTAAAGACACATGGACATAGCAATGCTCATGAAGTTGCCAAAGGACTAAACATGATCACACGAGGATGGCTTAACTACTTTGAAGTAAAGGGGGTAAGTTATCCAGCCATGAGCAAACGTAGATTACGTTACTACCTGACAGGCAGCCTCAATCAGTA
>JANXXY010000459.1 GCA_025350365.1 Bacteroidales bacterium
TTGATTTGCTTGATTAATTTTATTGAAAGAATTTGTCTGTCTTTCAGTTAATTAGTAAAATTAATGTTTATTATTAATAATAATTTGCTAAATTAATGAATTATTGTCTGTGATACAATTCACACAATTTATTTTTTATAATAGTGGGCTAAAAATACGGGCTATCGATTCTTTAATTCCATCAATTCGGGATCGATTTTCCCAATCGCGAAGGTTTATTTCAGTACTATTTTGTAAGTCACTCAGGTAGCTATTTTGCAGTTCGGAAGTTAATTCTTCATCGTATATAAGTGCAGAAACCTCAAAATTTTGATCAAAACTTCTAATATCAAGGTTGGCAGTTCCAACAGAACATAACACACCATCAACAAGCAGAAGTTTGGAGTGTGGAAATCCTTTTTCGTAAAAATATATTTTTATACCGGCATCTAGTAATTCAGTAACATACGACCTGGAGCTGTAAAAAACGATAGTGGAATCGGATTTTGCAGGCAAAATGATACGAACATCCAATCCGCTTAATGAGGCTGTTTTTAGAGCGGTGAGAATACTTTCGTTTGGAAGAAAATAGGGTGTGGAAATATAAATGCTTGATTTTGCGCTGGCTATAGCTGAAAAATAGGCCTGCATAATACTGGCCCAATCTGAATCGGGACCACTCGCAGTAATTTGAACCAGATGATGTTCCTGTATGTCCGTTACCGGGAAATAGTTTTTGCCCTTAACGAGTTCTTCGCAAACAAAATACCAATCCACAAGAAATATTACTTGGAGAGAAGCCACTGATTCACCCTCCAAACGGATGTGAGTATCGCGCCAGATTCCCAGCTCTTTACTCCCCTGCAAATATCGGTCGGCTAAATTTAATCCGCCTACAAAGCCAATTTTTCCGTCCACTACCACAATTTTTCGATGATTTCGATAATTAATTTTATTTGTAAGAGATGGAAAACGAACTGGTAAAAACGGATATGCCTCAATACCGGCGTCAGTCATAGAATCAATAAAATGTTTTGGCAGACTCCAGCATCCTACATCGTCATAGATAAATCGAATATTAACACCTTCTGTGGCCTTCTTTATTAATAGTTTACGAAATAAATTGCCAATATGGTCGTCCTCAATAATATAATATTCCAGATGAATGTGATGTTTGGCTTCTCCAATCGCTTGTAAAATTGAATCGAACGTGGCATGGCCATTTTGCAGGATGGTAACTTTATTTTTTTCTGTAAGTATGGATTTGCTATTATTTAGCAATAATCGCATGATGTTAATCTTATTGCGAAGTTTTTCGTTTTTGAATATTACATTTTTCGGTAGATTAATAAATTGAGCCTGACTCAATATTTTCATATGCCCAAGGTCGGTAAGTCCTTTGCGGGAAAAAATTTTCTCCTTCCTGTAATTTTTTCCAAAGAAGAAATAAAGGATGATTCCAATTATCGGAAGTAGAAAAATGACTAATAACCAGGAAATTGTTTTTAAAGGATCGCCTTTTTGTTGAATAATAAGAATTACGGTGAAAGCGATGGTTAAAATATAGATAATTTCAACAATTGTATTTAGGGTGTTTCTGATTGTTTCCTGAAACATAAATGGTAAATAAGTGATTTAATGTAATTTCTACCCAAAGATAACAAAACATTAAAACAAAAATAAGGTCGACCTAAAATCAATCAGATCAACCCTATTGTGATTATTAGAATTTAGAATAAAAACCTATTTAGCTTTCCCTTGATTGGCAACAGCTGCCATTGCTTTGGCTACTTCTTCTGCATCGCCAAGATAGTAATGTCTGATGGGTTTAAGATTATCATCAAGTTCGTAAACCAGTGGCATAGCTGTCGGAATATTTAATTCAAGAATATCTTTTTCCGATACATTATCGAGATATTTAACCAATGCACGTAAACTGTTTCCATGAGCAGTGATAATTACCTTTTTACCTTTTTTTACCTCAGGCGCAATGGTATTCTCCCAATAAGGAATAAACCGGGCAACCGTATCTTTCAAACATTCTGTTGCTGGTATGTCTTTAGGATCAACATCTTTGTAGATAGGGTCATTACCAGGATACCGGTCATCTGTTTTTTCGAGAGCCGGAGGTGGTATATCATATGAGCGACGCCATATTTTTACCATTTCTTCACCGTGTTTGGCAGCGGTTTCGGATTTGTCTAAACCTTGAAGTGCACCATAATGACGTTCGTTTAAACGCCAGCTTTTGATAACAGGAATCCACATCAGGTTCAACCCTTCGAGGGTATAATTTAATGTTTTAATAGCTCTTTTTAAAACCGAAGTATACGCCAAATCGAATGTAAATCCGTTTTCTTTTAATACTTTCCCGGCTTTTTTAGCTTCTTCAACTCCTTTTTCGCTCAAATCAACATCATACC
>JANXXY010000478.1 GCA_025350365.1 Bacteroidales bacterium
AAGGAGAGCTTGGCGCAATGGCGCTTGGGTTGGTTTATACTTTTGGTCCCACTTTTCGTGCGGAAAATTCAAACACTCCACGCCACTTAGCAGAGTTCTGGATGATAGAACCGGAAATGGCTTTTTGCGATATTACCGATAACATGGATTTGGCTGAAGATTTTCTCAAATACCTTATTACGTATGCATTGGAAAATTGTGTCGACGATTTGGAATTCCTGTGTAACATGTACGATAATGAATTGATTGACCGCCTGAAGTTTGTTACCGAAAATGACTTTATGAGGTTAACCTACACCGAAGGCATCAAAATTCTTGAGAAGGCCGACCAAAAATTTGAATTCCCGGTCGAATGGGGTATCGACCTTCAATCGGAACACGAACGTTATCTGGTTGAAAAAGAATTCAAACGCCCTGTCATCCTCACCGGATACCCAAAAGACATCAAGGCTTTTTATATGAAGCAAAACGAGGATGGGAAAACCGTGCGGGCAATGGATGTGCTTTTTCCAAAAATTGGCGAAATAATTGGTGGCTCGCAACGCGAAGAAAATTATGAAAAACTTGAAAGCCGTATCAACGAATTACATATACCAACCAAGGATTTATGGTGGTATCTCGAAACACGCAAGTTCGGAACGGCTCCACACAGTGGTTTTGGACTTGGTTTTGAGCGATTGGTATTGTTTGTGACCGGTATGTCGAACATTCGCGATGTAATACCATTCCCTCGCAGTCCCAAAAATGCTGACTTTTAGTTATCCTATTTCGTTATCTTTGTT
The DNA here is from genome assembly GCA_025350365.1 of Bacteroidales bacterium. Classification (GTDB taxonomy): domain Bacteria; phylum Bacteroidota; class Bacteroidia; order Bacteroidales; family JAAUTT01; genus JAAUTT01. Next base: position 783 of record JANXXY010000478.1, read on the forward strand.
ATTGCAGCTATCCGCAGAATATGTTAAATCAAAAGCTTCAGCAAAAATTACTTCAAAAACTTTCGCCTCAGCAGATCCAAATGATCAAGCTGCTGGAGATACCGTCCATGCAACTGGAGCAGCGGATTGAGAAGGAAATTGAGGAAAACCCCGCCCTTGAAGAAGGAGCTGACCTCAATAGTGACGATTCCTATGAAGATAAAGGATCCAAAGACGATGCCGATTTTTCCATTGATGAATATTCACACACCGACGATATTCCTTCCTATAAACTTAGTGTAAAAAATTATAATAAAGCGGAATTAAAGCCTGATATTCCATTCTCGGTTGGTGCATCATTTCACGATTTTCTCGACAGTCAGCTTGGTTTGCGCGATCTGGACGAGCGTACTGAAATGCTTGCAAGCTACCTTATCGGAAACCTGGACGACGACGGTTACCTTCGCCGCAAACTGGAGGCTGTTGCCGATGATCTTGATTTTAACCTAAATGTCAAAACCAACGAAGAGGAGCTAATTGAAATTTTGCATCTCATTCAGGATTTTGATCCCATTGGAGTCGGTGCCCGTGATCTTCAGGAATGTTTGCTGTTACAGATTTCCGCAAAAGACCAAAGTATTCCCGCTATTATGCATGCGCAAAAAATTCTGAAACATCATTTTGAGGAGTTTACCCGGAAACACTATGATAAAATAACTACCCGCCTTAACATTTCAGCTATTGAGATGAAAGAAGCCGTAGATGAAATACTAAAATTAAACCCTAAGCCGGGAGGAGGATATTCCGACCCACACAGCAAAGTATCGGAAACCATCATTCCTGATTTTATTCTCGAGAATAACGACGGAGAATTACAGCTCAGCCTTAACTCACGAAATGTGCCTGAACTCAGGTTAAGCCGCACTTATAGCGATATGCTTGAGGCATATTCGGCCAACAAGGCTAACTCGAATAAAAACCAGAAGGAAGCGGTTAATTTTGTGAGGCAGAAGCTTGATTCGGCCAAGTGGTTTATCGATGCCATCAAACAACGACAAAACACTTTGATGCTTACCATGCGGGCAATCATCGATTTTCAGAAAGGCTATTTCGTGGAAGGAGACGAAACAAAGTTACACCCAATGATTCTTAAGGACATAGCCGATCTTACAGGTCTTGATATATCTACCATTTCGAGAGTTGCGAACAGCAAATACATACAAACACATTTCGGTATCTACGCATTAAAATATTTCTTTTCCGAAGGGTTACAAACCGATTCGGGTGAAGAAGTTTCCACACGCGAGATTAAAAAGATTCTGGAAGAATGTATCGAAAATGAATCGAAACATAAGCCTTTAACCGATGATGAGCTGGCCGAGATACTTCAGAAAAAAGGTTATCTCATAGCCCGCCGTACCGTGGCTAAATACCGTGAACAATTAAACATTCCGGTAGCCCGGCTGCGTAAGGAGCTATGATACTGTAAAAAATCAATATTTAAGTAACAAAGAGACAAGAAGACCAAATGAGCAAGAATCAGATTATTACACTATTTTTTAGACGTATACCAAAAATATTTTCCGTCATCCTTCATCCATTACTAATGCCCACTCTGGGTATTTATGTAATACTCACCTCCGGCACCAATGCTTCTCTGCTCGATAGTGATGCTAAGAACATCATTCTCACACTCGTATTGGCCTGTACGTTTGTAATACCAATTGCATTTGTTCCGTTCTATTATTATTGGCGCATCACCACTACCCTAACCATGAGTGAGCGACAGGAAAGGATCATCCCTCTGGCCATCACAGGAACGCTATATTATGTTTGTTTTTTTATTCTTTATCAGATGGGCGCACCACGCATCATTCTTGCGTTTCTCTTTGCAACAGCATTAACCGTTATTGTGAACCTATTATTAACACTCAAATGGAAAATTAGCGCTCACATGACAGGCATCGGAGGTGTGATTGGTCTCATCTTCTCGATGTCATTTTTGTACCATGTTGATACCATGTTTTATTTAATGCTTGCTATTCTGCTATCCGGATTTATCGGGTTTTCGCGTTTAAGCCTCAATGCTCACACTCCTGGTGAAGTATATTGGGGGCTTATAAGCGGTTTTGCCGTGATGGTCACTACTTTTTTTGTTTTCTGACAAGGAACTGCCCCAGTTTCGACACATTTTTCATGATCAGGGTATACAACCCTCCCTTTTTATTGCGACGAAGCGCATGCCAGTCGTCCCGGCTTTTGAGCCAGATATTATGCAGGCTTTTATTCGAAGCCCCTCCTACCCTCATGCGTGTGATCACTTGTGGGAGGTATTCGCAATGCAGTTTAACCGAACCAACCGTTCGCAGCATCAGGTCATAATCGGCGGCTATTTTATATGAGGTGTCGAATAGTCCAAAATCGTGGTATACGGTTCTCTTCATAAATAAAGTAGGATGAGGCGGCATCCATCCATGGTAAAAATTCCGTACATCAAACGGGGTGCTTTTCCAGTTACGGATTACTTTATCAGGATCATCCTTTGCCACGTACCATAAATCGCCATACACGGCATCACATCCGGTTTTGTTAAACACTGCGGCAACATCGGCAATTACGTCAGCGCCCTGAAAAAGATCGTCGGAATGAAGAATGCCCACTACATCGCCTGAGGACATCAAAATCCCTTTATTCAGCCCGAAGTACATTCCACCATCATGCTCCGACACATAATGAGTGATATTCTTCCGGTATTTTTCTATAATTTCGCACGTGCCATCGGTCGACCCACCATCGATCACGATATACTCAATATCAGGATACGATTGTGAAAGTACCGATTGAATGCAATGTTCGATAGAGACGACATTGTTATATACAACAGTAATGATAGATATAGTCATTGCATTATTTTAACCGTGTATTCACTAAGAAATTTGACGTGTACGGACTTTTACCGCAGGATTACCCTGATAAATACCATAAGCCTCCAAATCATTGGTTGCCACCGACCCTACCGCTAGCACCGAATGGCTTTTGCACGTTACACCATCACAAACTGTGGCATTGGCTCCAATCCAAACCCCATCTTCCAAAATAATTTTACCTGTTTTGAGATCGAACGTTTCTTTTTTATAGTTGTGATTCCCGCAAAGTAACATTGCGCCCTGTGAAATACAGCAATGAGCTCCAATTGTAACATCGTCGAGGTTGTCAATCCACGCGTTTTCGCCAATCCAGGCATAATCACCAATGGTTAAACGCCAGGGGTATTTGATGTTCACCCCAGGTTTAATGTTTACACCCTTTCCAATACTTGCCCCGAAACTGCGCAAAAGGACAACTCTCGCCCTTGAAAAAGGCAACCATGAACTTTTCATGAAAAAGACGTTCACAAAATACCAAAGCATGCATTTAAACGCATTGGCTCTAGGCTTATACCATGAATTATTGAATTTGGAAAGATCGGTAGTCATTGAATTATTTCTATTGTTTTAAATAAAAAATGTCATTGATAAAATCTATTGATAAACAGGTCGCTCCTA
>JANXXY010000021.1 GCA_025350365.1 Bacteroidales bacterium
AACGATGGAATGGATATCATTGTTTGTGAAATTGATACTCAAACCTATTTAGCCCGGTTTGCATCGGCCATGCGTCCGTTTATTGTGTATCAGAACGGAGAACAGTTATACTTTAAAGGAAGCCGCAGCTCTATTGGTGGACAGATGAAAGAAGAAAAGATATTTGATGATGTGGAACTTCAATTGACAAAAGGAGATCTTATTTATATGTTTTCTGACGGTTATCCCGACCAATTTGGAGGTCCACTTGGAAAGAAATTCAAAATGGTTCGTCTAAAAAATCTCCTGAAAGATATCCATGAGAAACCTATGGAAGAACAATACAACTATGTTCAATCGAACTTCGATCTATGGAAAGGAGATTTGGAACAAGTTGACGATATCCTTTTTATGGGTATCAAAATATAAATCAAGGTTTTAATTTGTAGACTTTTAGGGTATGGAAATAATAAAAGAGTTTATTAGTCTTGAACTATAAAAACAAAAAAGTAAAGAACTGAAAAAATCAATTCCTTACTTTCGTATGAAAATATGTTATCGAAAAAAATTATTTCCTTCTGATAGAATCGGAAACACTTAATCTTTTTCTTCCTTTAGCTCTGCGTGAAGTTATAACTTTACGACCATTGGCTGTTGACATTCTTTCTCTGAAACCGTGTTTGTTTCGTCTTTTCTTTATTGATGGCTGAAAAGTCCTTTTCATTTGGGTATATTTTTAATTATAAAATACTAATCGTAAAATTGAGAGTGCAAAAGTAACCTTTTTTTGTTTTATACAAAAAAACAAACGCTATTTTTTATCATTTAACTAAAGGGCAAATAAACAATCTTTTTGGTGCTGAAAAATTCTTCTGTAAAAAAATCACTTATTTCAATTACCGTTGCTCGTTTTTTAAAGGGCCTTATCTCTTCTTGCAAATCACCTCCTTTTAAAAAAATAATACCATTTTTAAAATGATGGTTGTTCTTTCTTAATAATTTACCCTGCACCCACGATACTAATTCCGGTAAGTCGGTAACGGCACGACTAACAATAAAATCGTATTTATTTTTTAGCTGCTCGGCTCGAATTTGCTCGCAGGTAACATTGTCAAGATCTAACTGAGCGGCTATATCTTCAACTACTTTTATTTTCTTACCAATTGAATCTACAAGATGAAAATGCGTTTGATCAAATAAAATAGCTAATGGTATTCCCGGAAATCCGCCACCTGTGCCTACATCTAAAACTTTGGACCCTGGTTTAAATGTTACCGTTTTTGCAATAGCCAGTGAATGAAGCACATGATGAGTATACAAATTGCCAATATCCTTTCGGGAAATAACATTAATTCGTTGGTTCCATAGAGCATATAAATCGCCTAGTTGAGCTAACTTATTTTTCTGAATTTCGGTTAAATCGGGGAAATACTTAAGAATTACATCCATATTGGTTTTCCTTAGATCTTCTGGCTTGAGTTTTTTAGAATGTTATATAACAACTCACGGGCACGGAAAAGTTGAGCTTTTACGGTACCAATAGGAAGTTCCAGCTCTTCGCTAATTTCGTCGTAAGAAAATTCGTGGAAATACCTGAGTTCTATTAGCTTTCTGTATCTGGGCTTAAGTTTCGAAACCACCGAACGCAATAAGATAACTTTCTGCTGACTAATAAGATTTTCTTCAGGGTCAAGCGTGTCTGCCGGGATAGTCATTGGTGCTGAATCCTCATTTGCCGCATTATGATCAATAGAAATGTTGTTAAGCTTCTTTTTGCGAATAAAATCAATACAATTATTTGTGGCAATTTTAAATAACCAAGTACTAAAGGCGTAATTTGGAGTATATTGATGAATATTTTTAAATGCCTTACCAAAAGCCTCGATAGTAAGATCTTCTGCATCGCTTGAATTGGTTACCATTTTTAATAACATAAAATAGATTGCATCACGATATCGACCCAAAAGCTCTGCATAGGCCTTCTGATCTCCGTCGATTGCATGCAAAACTAAACCATAATCATATTGCGCCTTGTCAGATAAATTGGCTGTTAATTCCATTTATTCTGTTTTGAATTAAAAGTATTGATTGAGTACAAAAATATATTTAATAATGGTAAAATCAGATCAAAGAGCCAGAATAAAAGTAATATTTTTTTCTCATTCAGTTTATCCATAGCTCCATTAAAGATAATTAGCTGAATTATCCAACGGAAAAATAAAGCTGATAATCCTAAAATCCATGTATCGGTGTTAATTAATAAAAGGAATACGCTGACATAAAAAAAGAAGCGTGAAGTAATTTCTCCACCAAGCAGCAATTTATCAGCTAATTTGTAATGTTTCCCAGTGGATAAATGTCGTTTTTTCTGATTCGTCCATAGGTGAAACTGAGTTTTTGGGATTGATCGTGTATGGGATTCAGGAGAAAATTCAACTGCTATAGACCCTCCTCTGGCCACCTCATTGATAAATAAATCATCATCGCCTGAAACAATATGTGCATGAGATGCAAATCCTTTATTTTTCATGAACAATGATTTGCGATACGCCAGATTGCGGCCAACACCCATATAAGGCGCCTTTATCAAAGCAAAACTGAGGTATTGCAAAGCTATAAAAAAGGTATCGAACCGAATCAATTTATTTAAAAACCCCTTACCTTCGGAATAACCTCCATAACCTAAAACAATTTCATTCTGACTGGTAAAGTTACGTTGCATTGATGATAACCAATTTACTCCGGCGGGGATGCAATCTGCATCGGTCAGCAATAACCATTCATTTTGAGCCGCCTTTATACCAATGGTAAGCGCTAGCTTTTTACCGTGCGTAAATTTTTCGTCATGTTTTATTTGTGTTGTTCGCAGGTGAGGAAATTCGGCTTGAAATTTTTCAAGTATATCCTGTGATTCATCATCCGAACAATCGTTTACAACAACTACTTCATAATCCGGATATTCCTGCTTAAGCAGCAAAGGAAGATGATTAGTAAGATTTTCGGCCTCATTGCGTGCACAAATAACAATTGAAACCGGCTCTTTTGAATTTGAAAATTTCACCTCTTTCGTTTTAAAAGAAGCAACTTTTATAAAAATAATCAAATAATAAATTAATTGAATTAAAAGAGCGACTGCAAGAATTCCGGTTACAATCAACACATAAGGTCCATAATTTGCTATAATATTTCCCACTTTTCTTTTGGTTTAAATATACAGCAAGTTTATTAAAAATATTTTTCATTAAGAAAAAGTTGTAACCATAGGTTTAATCTAATTATTATATCTTTGAAGCCAAAAATTTAAATAGGTGAAATTCAACATACTTTACACTGATAAAGAATCGAAAGCACGAACCGGAATTATCAAAACCAGTCATGGAAATATAGAAACTCCAATATTTATGCCTGTAGGTACATTGGGAAGTGTAAAGGGTATTCATCAATGGGAATTATCAGATGATATTAAAGCACAGATTATTCTGGGAAATAGCTACCATTTATACCTTCGTCCGGGCTTGAATGTTTTGAAAAATGCCGGTGGATTGCATGGTTTTATGAACTGGAACGGGCCTATACTCACTGATAGCGGAGGCTATCAGGTTTTTTCACTTGCCGAAAACAGGAAACTTACCACAGAGGGCGCTGTTTTCAGATCTCACATCGATGGTTCAAAACATCTGTTTACGCCCGAAAACGTTGTCGATATTCAACGTACCATTGGCTCCGACATTATGATGGCTTTTGACGAATGTGCTCCATATCCATCGGAATATGTTTATGCGAAAAATTCCCTGGATTTAACGCATCAATGGCTTGACAGAGGTTTAAAACACTTTGATTCAACCGAACCTTATTATGGGCATGAGCAAACCTTCTTTCCAATTGTACAGGGCAGTGTATATAAGGATTTGAGAATAAAATCGGCCGAATTTATAGCTCAAAAAAACTGTTATGGCAATGCTATCGGAGGTTTAGCCGTTGGTGAACCTGCAGATGAAATGTACAAAATGATTGAGATTGTAAACAATATTTTGCCTCAGGACAAACCCCGATACCTTATGGGAGTAGGAACCCCAGCAAATATTCTCGAAAGCATTGCCTTAGGTATAGATATGTTTGATTGCGTTATGCCAACGAGAAATGGTCGTAATGGAATGATTTTTACAAGTCAGGGAACCATCAATCTCAGAAACGAGAAATGGAAAGACGATTTTTCTCCCGTCGATCCAAATGGTACATCTTTTGTTGATAAAACCTATTGCAAAGCGTATCTTCGTCACCTGGTAATTACCAAAGAAATACTTGGCGCACAAATTGCAAGTATACATAACTTAGCATTTTACCTGAATTTGGTGAAACAAGCACGAGAAAAAATTAAGGATGGAACATTTTTCATTTGGAAAAATGGAATGATAAAACAATTGAGCGCACGATTATGAACAATTGGGGACTTAAAATAATTGATTATTACATAATTAAAAAATTTCTGGGGACATTTTTCTTTGCCCTGATACTAATTATTGGAATTGCGGTAATATTCGACTTATCCGAAAAACTCGACGATTTCATTACAAAAGGTGCCTCCTTGAAAAAGATTATTTTTGATTATTACCTCAACTTCATACCTTATTTTGCTGTTTTGTTCAGCTCATTGTTTACATTTATTTCGGTTATATTTTTTACGTCAAAGATGGCGTACAATACCGAAATTATTGCCATGTTAAATAGTGGTATGAGTTTTCGGCGATTGCTTTACCCTTATTTTATTTCAGCATTTATTCTTTCTGCCTTTTCCTTTGGGTTAAGTAACTATGTGATTCCAAAAGCCAATATAAAACGATTTGCTTTTGAAGAAGCTTATTTTCGAAACCACCCTTTTAATTATGAAAAACAAGACATTCACAAACAAGTAGAACCAGGTGTTTTCATTTACATGCAATCGTTCAGCAACTCATCCTCCACCGGATATAAATTTTCTATGGAAAAATTTGAAGGCCAAAAGCTTACTTCGAAGCTCATGGCTGATTATATTCAATGGGATTCTATCCGGAATAAGTGGACCATCCGCAATTACTATATCCGAAAAATGGCTGGCTTAAAGGAATCTGTAACCAGAGGTGATAAAATAGACACAACGTTAAATTTGAGACCTGAGGAGTTTAAACGACGAGATAACTTTGTTGAAGCTATGAGCATTGGAGAACTGAACAGGTATATTAAAACACTCACCATGGAGGGAGCAGATAATATCAACCTTTATAAAATTGAAAGAGAGAAACGTTTGGCTTTCCCTTTTTCAACATTTATTCTTACCCTGATTGGAGTAACGCTTTCCACACGAAAGGTACGCGGAGGAATTGGCGTACATATTGGAACGGGGCTCTCGTTAAGCTTTGCCTATATTCTTTTTATGCAGTTCTCACAACAATTTGCTATTTCGGGGACGCTCAGTCCTTTGCTGGCAGCATGGATTCCTAACATAATTTTCGCTTTTATTTCCTTTTACCTCTATTGGATAGCGCCTAAATAGATGCTTTTTGGGTTTTGAACTAATGCATAAGAGTAACACTTCGGTAAATTTTCAGCAATATTCTTAAAATGATATACTTAGATATAAATTGAAATATTTCTCTATTTCTTTGTATTTCAATGTATTACATTTATAAAAATGCAGAAGTTGAAAAATTACCGAACTATTGTAAGAGACTACATTTAAAAAAAACAATATCTCCTTACATTTCATAAGTTGCAAGTCTTATATTTTTAGTTATGTATCTAAAATAAAGATAATTACGTTTTTTCAATTGTAACAAATTGTAAAAAGGTTTTTTTTAATAGTTTGATTTTTGTAATGTTGTAGTCCAATTAAAAAGCGATTTTATTGTATAAGTCGCTGATTTTAAACTAAAACAAAATATTATGCCACTGAAAAACAAAATTCTGGAACTTCAAAAACGTAGAGAACTTGTTCAGCAGGGAGGGGGAGAAAAAGCCATCGAAAAACAAATTGCGATGGGTAAGCTTACAGCTCGTGAGCGTATTACCTCAATTGTTGATAAAGATTCTTTTAACGAATATGATCTATTCGTTGAACATGATGCCAGAGATTTTGACATGGATAAGGTAACGCTCGCCGGCGATGGTGTAATTACCGGAACCGGGACAATTTACGGGCAACCCATCGGAATTTATGCCCAGGATTTTACCGTTGCAGGCGGTTCACTTGGTTCAATGCATGCACGCAAGATCACCAAAATCATGGATCACACCTTGAAATTGAAAATGCCATTGATTGGCATAAACGACTCGGGAGGAGCCCGTATTCAGGAAGGTGTAAATTCACTTGCTGGTTATGGCGAAATTTTCTTCCGTAATACATTAGCTTCCGGTGTAATTCCTCAAATATCGGTAATTCTGGGTCCTTGTGCCGGCGGAGCAGTTTACTCACCCGCCTTGACTGACTTCGTATTTGTGGTCGATAAAATTTCGAAAATGTTTATTACCGGTCCTGAAGTAATAAAAAGCGTACTTGGCGAAGAAATCAGTCAGGAAGACCTGGGTGGTGCAAAAGTACATAGTGCAATTACAGGAAATGCCCATTTCTATGCCGAATCCGAACAGGAATGTTTTGAACAGATTACTAGATTATTGAGCTTTATTCCTTGGAATAACATCAAAAAGGCTACCAAGATTGAGCCAAAACTTCCAAATACCAAGCTCAAAATAGATAAAATTATTCCCGAAGATGCTAAACAACCATACGATGTTCGCGATGTTGTAAAATGCTTGGTAGACAATTCCGACTTCTTCGAAGTACAGGAATACTGGGCTGCCAATGCCGTTATCGGTTTTGGACGTATCGGTGGCGAAACCGTTGGTTTTGTTTGTAACCAACCTTTGGTGCTTGCTGGTGTTCTGGATTGCGATTCCTCAGATAAAATAGCCCGTTTTATTCGCTATTGCGATGCATTTAATATCCCTATCATCACATTGGTTGACCTTCCGGGTTATCTTCCGGGTGTTGATCAGGAACATGCCGGTGTAATCCGTCACGGAGCCAAGATTCTGTATTCATACAGTGAAGCGACTGTTCCTAAAGTAACTCTTATTCTTCGTAAAGCTTATGGTGGCGGCTATATTGCAATGGGATCACGTCATCTTCGCGCCGACTTTGTATTTGCATGGCCAACTGCCGAAATTGCGGTAATGGGTCCCGAAGGAGCTGCCAATATTATTTTCCGTAAGGAAATTCTGGCTGCCGAAGATCCTGAAAAAATGCGCAAGCAAAAAGTTCAGGAATACAAAGAGAAATTTGCTAATCCATATGTAGCAGCTTCCAAAGGGTATATTGATGCCGTAATTGAACCGCACGAAACCAGATCAAGAGTAATTCATGCTCTGGAAGTATCAACATATAAAGATGCCGGAATGCCTCGTAAGAAACATGGTCTTCCTCCGTTTTAAAGTGCATTGTTCCTGTTTCGGAAAATGGTACGAATTAATATTACTCATTCAGTCAAACTAAAAAGTGTATGACAATGCAGACAAAAAATTCAAACGGAGATGAAAAGCCAAAGTTTCAATCTTTCACGGTAGATGAAACTACCTATCAAACGCTTCTGACGCCTGCTTTTGAAAAGCGCAAAGTATGGCAAAAGCCTGACGAAAAGAAAATTTTATCATCGCTGCCGGGTACTGCTGTAAAAATTAATGTTCATAAGGGTGATAAAGTAAAGGTGGGACAACCCATTCTGGTTTTTGAATCAATGAAAATGATGAATACAGTTACCGCCTATCAGGATGGTGTTATTAAAGAAATATTTATTAAACCTGGTGATAAATTTTCAAAGAATTATTTGATTTTTGAATTCGAATAACCAGAAGCAATCAATAAAAAAGGCGATCCAAAACGGGTCGCCTTTTTTATTCAAGGTATCACTTGGTTAATGAACCGAATTATTCAGATTTAATGGAATTTAAAGCTTTCTCAATGCGAGCTATTACCTCGTCTTTGCCAAGCATTTCGGCAATTACCGGAAGATCAGGTCCAAATGACCCCCCAACCAGCGAAAGACGCAATGTATTCATGATACTTCCCATGTTTGCCTGCTTTTCTTCCACAAAGTGATGGATGGAATCTTTGAATGCTTCGGCTGTAAAAGGCTCAATTTTACGAATAACCCCTTTAATATCGGATATCAACGATGGGATATTATCTTTCCATCGTTTTTTAACCACATCAGCATCGTAACTATCTGGAGAAACAAAGAAAAAAGAGGCTTGTTGCCACATCTCATGAACAAAATTCACCCTTTCTTTTACCAGAGAAACAACCTTTACCACGTAATCGAAATTAGATGTAACACCCATTTGTGCCAGGAGTTTTTCAAATTCGCAGCCAAGCTCCTCATTATCCCGACTAATAAGGTATTGATGATTAAACCATTTGGCTTTTTCGAAATCAAACTTGGCTCCGGCTTTATGTACATGTTCAATGGAAAAATGTACAACAAGGTCATCCAATGAAAAAATCTCCTTTTCCGTTCCCGGATTCCATCCCAACATTGCAAGCATGTTGATAAAAGCTTCGGGAAAATAACCCGATTCGCGATATCCTGAAGAAAGTTCTCCGCTAACCGGATCCTTCCATAGCAAAGGGAAAACCGGAAATCCCAGCCGATCACCATCGCGTTTACTGAGCTTCCCTTTGCCATCAGGTTTCAGTAATAGCGGTAGATGGGCAAATAAAGGCATCGTATTTTCCCAACCCAGATAACGATACAGCAATACATGCAATGGCAAAGATGGAAGCCATTCTTCACCCCGGATAACATGGGATATTTCCATCAAATGATCATCCACCACGTTGGCCAGATGATAGGTTGGAAAACCGTCAGATTTAAAAAGCACTTTATCATCTAATGTGGACGTGTTCACTTCAATTCGTTCCCGAACCAAATCGTTCGCTTTTACCAATTCGTTTTCGGGCATTTTAATGCGAATAACAAACGGCTCGCCAGCCCTTAGCTTTTGATCAACCACATCTGCCGGTAAAGTAAGAGAGTTTTTCATTCGCCCACGCACCTTTGAGCTATAGCTGGTATTGCTGGCTTTGGCATCTTCAAGCTCCTTACGAAGTTTTTCAAGTTCTTCGGAAGTATCGAAAGCATAATACGCATATCCATCGTCCACCAATTGTTCAGCATACTCGCGATATATCTCCTTACGCTCACTTTGACGATAGGGAGCATGCGGACCGCCAATTCCAACACCCTCATCAGGCATAATACCCGCCCATTTTAACGAATCGATAATATATTGTTCGGCTCCGGGGACAAACCGACCCTGGTCGGTATCTTCAATACGAAGTAAAAAATCGCCCCCGTTTTTTTTGGCAAAAAGATAATTATACAAAGCAGTGCGCACACCACCAATATGCAGAGGTCCGGTAGGACTGGGCGCAAAACGCACTCTTACTCGTTTGTTCATTTTCTGTTTTTTTGCAAAGATATATAATAATAGTTGTAGGTAGTAGATATCAAGTCGCTAAACGAAGCAATACTTAACCCAAAGTACTTCGTATTTATTTAAAATCAGTAGTAACCGAGAAAACAATTTGAATTTGAGATTACTCACTTCGTTCTAAATGACAATCAGCAATTTATGGTTAGTCG
>JANXXY010000030.1 GCA_025350365.1 Bacteroidales bacterium
TCTCAATGTAACAAAGCCTATCATGCTTAGATTTATCAATTGGCTTACCTCCTATAATCCAATTTGATTGGTCAATTTCGTCAATCGTTATAACTGTCAAATCAGGATTACGTCCCATAATTTTTACAATTATGTTCATTAATCCAGTTATCAATGAGTTTTTTTGCTCTATATTAACCTGTTGCTTAATATACTTTACATTTACATAAGGCATAATTCTATATTTTAATGAATATTTCCCAATCAAATTACTGGTGAAAATGGCCCGATGCTATGCTTGCCGAAACGTTGGCGGTTGGACTGAAAGCGAATGCGGGCGATTTCGTGTTAAGTTACACCAAAAGTTAAAGCAGGGCACAACCCCTCGCATACTACTGAAACGCTATTGAAATAACCCGTTACAGGGCGTTATTAACTTTATTCGTCTAAAATTGTCTTTTTTTCTTTCTCAAATTCTTCATTAGTTAAGACACCTTCATCTAATAGTTTTTTCAAGTCTATTAGTTTATCAATCTTTGAATTAGAATGTTTATCTTGTTCTATGGTAGTCGAGGTTTTGCTTTTGCAACCTGTATAATCAATATAATAATTATAATGTTTGTAATCTTGTTTACTTACTCCCTTTTCATTGATATCAGGTTTCCACCAAGCGCCGGTAGCTCCATCAACAATCACCCCGAATGGGATAGGAAGCCATGGTCCACCATTTATTGTCAGGCCTGTCCAACCTACCACAGTTCCCACAAATGCCCACCCACGAAATGATCTTTGTGAAAATTTCTTAGTTTCAGTTTCGCAGCCTTCTTCTTTAATCTTGACGGAGAATTGATTAGCTTCTGATCTTTTTGCCGTGAATAATGCAACACCTGTCCCCTGATACATACCTTTATATTCAATCTTTGCATTTGGATGGTCAGGAACCTGAATTTGTGCCCAATATTTGCTTCCACCAATGATTGTTGCACAACTTGTTATTATAACTGTAATAACCAACAAGGCTAAAAAATAAAATAAACTTTTCATATTCAATCGCTAAAATTTGTTATTAATAATAGTTCTTATTTTTTTTTATAATTCCAATTATTTGTTTTGCTTCTCTATTTTTTAAAAATGCCCTGTAAAGTTGGCATGTATGAAATGCTGGGGATTTAGTGGACACTTTCCTCTCAACCGATAGAAAATGCGAGCGATTGATGCGCTTGGCATACTAATAAAACCCAGATATTTGAACTAAACCTCATTAGCGTTCGGCGGCATAGTGTCACCAAAAACTAGTATTTTTGAGGTTTACTTTAAATAAAATTCATATGATGACAAATTTAAAAATAAATTTGAACAAGAAGTTGTCCTTCGTAATTTAAGTCAACGAACCCGTCAAAGTTACTGGTGGCACATTGCTCGATTATCAAAATTTCATTAAATGCGATCCTGATCAATCCGGTATGGAGGAACTTTGCAGTTATTTTCAAAATAGGCTTTCCGATGGACAGCATAAACCTGGCAGTGTAAAAATGGGATACTATGTCCTTAAATTCCTGTTTACCCAAATGTACCATAAAGATTGGTTCGACGTTTACCATTTTCCAATTCTACAAACAGGGTTTTATGCACACCCTGGAAGAGATACCTCGTGTGCGGTCACCTTGCGTGTTTTATGCATCAATCATGATCACAGGGTTATAAGAAGAATATTATCCATTTTGCACTTTTTGAGCAAAGGGATAGTGTTGTCTATAGTGAATCTTCCTAAAACCAAAAACCTTCGATAAGTGCGTAGTTTATTTCTCGGGGATGCAGTTCAACCGGGCTTCAAGTTGGGTCTTGCAGACCACATGAAGTCCTATTATTAGCGGCTGGGTTTTCTTTTCTTGTCATTCATTTTTTTGGGATTCTGTCGAGTATCAAAAACGTCAGTAATTAATATTCCTTCCTTAACTTGCTTATATACAATTTTATAATTATCCTCAACCAAATATCTATGCCCTTCTTTTAACTGCTCTAATGATTTTTCAATTTGTCCAGAATCTGGATGTTTTATGAGTTGTTCAGTCGCCGAAAAAATACTGCTTTTAATTTTATGAGCAACATTCTTACTCACTGCTTCTTTATAATATTTGTATATAACACCAAGAGTCTCTGATGCAAAGTCTGACCAAATTATCTTCATTACTACCAGTTTTCTGATTCCTTTTCTAACTGATCTTGGGTCTTAAACTTGCCAGCAAGATAATCATCATTTGAACGTTTTGCTCTTTCAATGAGTTGTTTTTGAGTAAAAGGTTTTAAATTTTTTTTTATTTCTTGTATAGTTGATTCAATTTTTCTAAATATCCTTTCATCCTGAAGTCCAATTAGATATTCAATAGCATTCAGTTTTCTGGTTTGCAAATCCATAGTTTCTGTTTTTTTACAAATATACAATACAAACACAAGATTCCATAGAGTATCAATTCTGTTTTTTAAACTTGAAGCTAACGTTGAGTGTATGCAGCGTGCGGGTGTTCGTGGCCACTTCAATATCCAACGTTACTGCCCTTGCCAGCGAGCGATGAACTTGCAAATTGCTCTGACACCCGCGTGATGTATACACCGTGTTGAACTTAACCCTCACTAGCGTTCGGCGGCATAGTGTCAC
>JANXXY010000034.1 GCA_025350365.1 Bacteroidales bacterium
AACCACCCCCTCCGACTAACCATAAATAGCTGATTGTCAATTCGAACGAAGTGAGAAATCTCAAAAATCAAATTGTTTTTCGGTTACTACTGTAAAAGTTTATAAAAGTTTATTCTTTATCATATATTCTGCGATTTGAACTGCATTGAGCGCTGCTCCCTTTTTTATCTGATCACCCACACACCAGAAGGTAAGTCCTTTGGGATTGGATATATCTTTGCGTAACCGGCCAACAAAAACGGGATCCTGATCTGCAACAAACAAAGGCATGGGATATTTACTCGTTTTTGGATCATCTTCAACTACCAAGCCTTCAGCGTTCTGCATGGCGGTGCGAACAGCATCAATAGAAAGTTCTTTTTCAGTTTCCGTCCAAACTACTTCAGAATGTGCACGATAAACAGGAACGCGCACCGTTGTGGCACTAACCATCATATCGGAATGCATAATTTTACGTGTTTCGTTATGCATCTTCATTTCCTCTTTAGTGTAATCGTTATCTAAGAAAACATCAATCTGTGGAATAAGATTAAAAGCAAGTTGATATTTGAATTTATCAACCTTCACAGGATTGTTACCAATTACTTGTTTAACCTGATTTTCAAGTTCCTGCATAGCTGCTGCACCTGCACCGCTGGCAGCCTGATACGTAGATACATGAATACGTTTAATGGGTGACAAATCCTGTATGGGTTTCAACGCAACCACCATGATGATGGTAGAACAGTTAGGGTTTGCAATGATATTCCGTGGACGATTTTTGCAATCAAGCGGATTTACCTCCGGCACAATCAGTGGAACATCATCGTCCATGCGGAAAGCACTGGAGTTATCAATCATAATTGCTCCATATTTCGTAATGTCAGAAGCGAATTCTTTTGATATACTTGCTCCGGCCGAGGTTAAAGCTATATCAATACCTTTAAAATCGTCATTATGTTTAAGTTCTTTAACGGTAATGGTTTTACCTTTAAAATTATAGGTTGTTCCTGCACTTCGCGATGATCCAAAAAGGATCAATTCATCGGCAGGAAAATTCCGCTCTGCCAGAACCTTCAGAAACTCCTGTCCGACAGCACCGCTTATTCCTACTACTGCAATTCTCATGACTTCTAATTAATTAATTTATCGGATGGTAAAATTAACACATTTATGAGAAATATCAGTTGCAGTTTATTTTATTTTGGTAAGATCTTTTGTATCTTGAACATTTTATTTAATTTCACAAAAAATCAGATCATTAACGGAATTATTTGTCAAGGTAAAAAGACGTAGGGAAAGAACGATTGCAGGATGTATGCCAAGTGAGGAGGATCAAATTCCGTTATTTTAATATTGTATATCAGGTAATATTAGAAATATGACAAAATTTATCTTTTACTTTTTAATGGCTTTTTATTCCATTGAGGTTTCAGCTCAATGGACTGACGACTTTACCGATGGCAATTACAGCTCAAATCCGTCATGGGCTGGCGATACTTCGAAGTTTATTGTTAATGCAGCATCTCAATTACAGTTAAATGCTAAGGAAGAAGCTGGCACAGGTTATTTATCTGTTTCGTCAAACATTGCCTTTAAAGCTGCATGGTCTTTTAAAGTTAGGATGGAGTTTAACCCTTCGTCGGGCAATTATTGCAGAATCTACCTCATGTCAGATCAAGCGGATTTAACCGGTTCCTTAAATGGTTATTTTCTCCGAATAGGTTATACCAACGATGATTTGTGTTTGTTTCGTCAGGAAGGCAAAACCGAAACACTCATTGTTGACGGAAGAGATAAAATATTTAATACCGCATTAGTTAATTCCCATGTAAAAGTAACCCGTTCAGAACATGGAAAGTGGGCACTTTTATGTGATACCACAGGTGGTGAGAACTATAGCTTGTCGGGTAGTGGAGTTGACAGCACTATCTTGAAATCACGCTATTTTGGCCTCTGTTGTTACTATACGTCTACACGATCGAAGAAATTTTACTTTGACGATTTTGTTGTGTCCGGCGAATTATATTCCGATGGAATTCGTCCAAAGGTCGATGCCTTTCAGGTGATTGACGATACTTGCATCATGCTTTCCTTTTCTGAACCAGTAGATTCTGCCTTCGCCAACTTTAAAGAGAACTATTTGCTTGATAATAATCAGATTTCAAAAATTATTTGGAATAATGATACAAAACGTGATGTTGAACTCGTGTTTTCGCAGAAATTTTTTTGTGAACAGAATAATCAGCTTTTTGTAAGAAATAATGCTGATGAATGGAACCTTAGAATGAAAGATACGACTTTTTTCTTCCGCTATTGTACACCCCAAATGAACGATATAGTATTCAATGAAATTATGGTTGATCCAACGCCGGTAATTGGTTTGCCAAATGCTGAGTATATAGAGCTTTTCAATCGGAGTAAGAAGACGTTTAGCTTAAAAGGCTTTAAACTTCTTATTGGCAATTATAGCTTTCCATTTCCTGTTATTAATTTTCCCGGAGAAAGTTTTCTAATACTATCATCCAAGGATAATCAACCAATACTTTCTCAATTTGGAAATATTATCGGAATGTTTACCTCATCCACGGCATTAACTAATACAGAAGGTAATCTTCAGATTAAAAACCAAAAAGACGAATTGATGTGTCAACTTATTTATAGCGATTCGTGGTATAACGACGATTTTAAATTTCAGGGAGGATGGTCTCTTGAGCAAATTGATCCATGGAATCCTTGTGGTGGTAGAGCGAACTGGAGGGCTTCAGTTAATAAAAATGGAGGATCTCCCGGAACCTCCAATAGCGTTTTTACCAGTAATCCTGATATGGCATCTCCGGAAATACTTCGTATAAATGTAGTTTCCCCTACTATGGTGGATGTGTATTTTAGTGAACCCATTGATAGTGTTATAGCTGTACATAATGCTACATACGAAGGTTCTCCAGCCCTTGGTCATCCAATAGTTGTTATGTCGTTGGATAAGGTTTATTCCGTTGTACGGTTAACTTTTGGATTACCGATGGTGAAGGACAAAATCTATACGTTAACCATTTCGAAGAGTATTGCTGATTGTGTGGGCAATAAAATGACGACTGAGGCAAATATTACCATGGGAATTAGCTCGTTACCGGATAGTGCTGATATTGTTATCAACGAAGTTCTTTTTAACGCCAAAGCTGGTGGGGCAGATTATATTGAGTTATTTAACCGATCTGCAAAAATATTCAATACACGTAATTTACTATTTGGGATTAAGCTGGATGGTTCAACGGGAAACCTTTGCCGGTTAAATGATATTGGGAGTATGTTTTATCCTAACACGTATTTATTGATTTCGTCTGATATAGAGAAAGTAAAGCCTTTTTATTCCATTTTAAGTGAAAAAAGCCTTCTGGAAGTAGTGTGTTTGTCTTCTATCGATGATAAGTCATCCACTATTGTTTTACTCAATGATACCTTTGGCTTGATAGATATATTTTCGTATTCTGATAAAATGCATGTAACCACGCTAAAGAACACTGAAGGAATCTCACTTGAACGCATTAACACTGCAAAACCAACATGGTTTCCGGGTAACTGGCATTCAGCAGCTGAAACAGCAGGGTATGGCACTCCGGGCTATAGGAATTCTCAATATGAGTGTGATTCAGTAACTACTTCAGCAATCTCAATTACCGATGAAGTGTTTAGTCCGGATAACGATGGATTCAAAGACATACTTTCTGTAAGTTACAAATTCGAAAAGCCCGATTGCCGTGCACAAGTAATTATTTTTGACTCTAATGGCAGACTCATAAGGAAATTACTGAATAACCTCTTACTGGGTTCCGAAGGTTCTTTTAACTGGGACGGAACCGATGATACAGGACGAATGTGCACCGTTGGCTTATATATTATTTTTATTCGAACCGTTTTTAATGACGGTGTGGTAAATGAATACAAAAGAACTTGCGTTTTGGCTACAAAGAGGTAATCAGATGCTTAATAAGCTGTGTCATTTTTGGTTCAGCTTTTTCAGCTACAGCAACAATTTCAGCTAGTGAGACTTTGTGAATTTTACCTGGAACACCCAAGTCGGTAATGATGGAAATGGCGAATGCAGGAATATCCATTTGTCTTGCAACAATTACTTCGGGAATGGTTGACATGCCTACAGTATCAGCTCCAATGATTCGAAGATAACGGTATTCGGCAGGAGTCTCAAGTGATGGACCGGTTACTGCGGCATACGAACCAACCTGGACTTCAATTCCAATTTGTTTTGCAATACTTATGGCTTTTTTAATCATTCCATGGTCGTATGGTTCACTCATATCAGGAAAACGTGGGCCGAGTTCGCCATAGTCTTTTCCGATCAAAGGGTTTGGCAGCAGATTGATATGGTCATTCAAAATCATTAAATCTCCAATTTCGTAATCGGGATTTAATCCACCGCTGGCATTCGATAGAAAAAGCGCTTTAATTCCCAGCAATTTCATAACCCGGACAGGAAAAGTTACTTGTTCCATCGAATATCCTTCATAAAAATGGAAACGCCCTTGCATGGCAACCACTTTTTTTCCGTTAAGAAACCCAAAAATTAATTTCCCATGATGACTCTCAACAGTTGAGACAGGAAAATTAGGGATGTCCTGATATTCAATAATTATTTCAGAACGAATTTCTTTGGCTAATCCTCCAAGTCCTGTGCCCAGGATAATACCAAAATCGGGTAAAAAACTAGTTTTACTTTTTATATAGGATACTGTTTCTGCTATTGTTTTTAACATAGTGTATGATTTGATGATTAAATTGTTCTTCTCCATTAGCTAAAAATTCCATTTTAATGGGGATATAGTACCATGCTTGCGCAGAAATATCTGCATCATCAGCAAACGGTAAAAGGCGTGCCGCATCTTTTTCAGTGGTTAAAATTACCTTTTCTTCTCCGGGAATTGAATTGAACTGAGTTAGAATTGTTGTTAAGTCTTCTTTTGTAAATGAATGGTGATCGGGATAAATAAGCGAAATCACCTTTTCAAACCTTGATGAGACTTCCTGAATCAGCAAAGAAGGTTCGGCTATACCTGTAATTAACAAAACTGAACGGTTTTTGTCAGTTAAATTGTACCGGCCAGTTTTCGACAGGTTCTCAAAAACAGGCATCGGCTCTCCATATGAGATGGTTGTGAAATATACGGTTTGGTGTGGTTGTGCCTTGATATTATATTGGAACAAGTGCCTTTCCATCACCAAACTATTTCGCGGAGTTTTTGAAACGATGATGATATCTGCGCGTTTTTTTTCGGAAGACGGCTCGCGCAACCGACCATAAGGCAGAAGCCAGTCGTCTTTTAGAGGTCTGTTATAATCTATTAAAAGAATATTGATTCCAGGAGTTACCGATCGGTGTTGATATGCATCGTCAAGCAAAATAATGTCCAGATTAGGCACGTTCTCAATCAGTTTGTGAATACCGTTGGCTCGTTTTCTATCCACAGCTACCATTAATTCGGGAAACTTGCGTTTTATTTGCAAAGGTTCGTCTCCAATCATATCGGCTGTTGATTGTTCGGTTGCCAGCATAAAATTGCGGGTTTTTCTCTTGTATCCACGGCTCAAAAAAGCTATCTTGTATTCATCCTTTAAAAGCCTGATTAAATATTCCGTGTGAGGTGTTTTGCCTGTTCCGCCAACCGTTATATTTCCAACTGATATAACAGGGATTTGAAATTCTTCCGATTTGATAATTTTTAAGTTGTAAAGTATATTTCTGACAAATACCACTAAACCATAAAGTAAAGCAAACGGTAAAAGTAATATTTTGAAAAATGAATTCATTTTACGTATCTCACAAATTTTAAAAAAATGATTTTTCAGCTTTCATCCTTCTGGGACAGTGAAAAAAAGCTGAAAAATCATTGTGTTTTTACACTGAATCCTAAAAAGGGAACAGGATGATTTTTCAGATCTAATAAATATTTATTTCGTATGGCATTCGTGTGAGAATTCCTTGTCTGCTAATGGCATTTTTTAAGTTGTAGTAAATGTTTTGTTCGTTACCAAGTTCGGAACTTATTACCGAAGCTTTAATTTTTGACGAAAAATCGTTCATTAGAAGTGTAAGAGGATCTTCTACCTTCGGAAGATCGACAATGCGATATTCTTTCAAATGTGCTTTGGCAGCAGCAATTTCAATGGCTTTGTCAAGTCCGCCGATTAAATCGACGAGTCCGAGCCGTTTTGCATCAGCAGCACTCCAAACCCGGCCCTGACCAATTGAATCGACCGAAGCTTTGGTTAGTTTACGACCTTCGGCAACCCGACTTAGAAACACATCATAAATATTTTCAACTCCCGATTGAATGACTTCACGTTCTTCGGGTAATAGAGGCCGATAGATGGATCCTAAATCGGAATGTAAGTTGGTTTTGGCAACATCGGAAGTAATTCCCAATTTATTATTCAGGAAGTTTTTGGTATTCAAAAGAACCCCGAAAACTCCGATTGATCCGGTAATTGTGGTAGCATCGGCAAGTATTGTGTCAGCAGGAGCGGCAATATAATATCCACCCGAAGCGGCCACCGAACCCATCGAAACAATAAGAGGTTTCACTTTGGCAGCCAGGCTAAGTTCGCGCCAGATAATGTCGGATGCCAATGCACTTCCTCCGGGAGAGTCAATTCGTAAAACAATTGCTTTGACACTAGAGTCCTGACGGGCTTCCCTTATGGCTTTTGAAAGACCTTCAGAACCAATGGTCTCATTGTCACCTAACCCCATGTTGATTTCGCCACTTGCGTAAACCAATGCAATTTTATTTTTGCTAAATCCTTTTTTCGCTTTGGGTACTTTATTGTATTTACTTAGGGTAACAAATTCAAGTTTCTTTTGCGATGAAACACCCGATAGTTTAGTTAGACTGGTTAAAATTTCATCTTTAAAACGAACGCCATCAATAAGTTTATGCTCCAAAGCCAGCTGTGCATTTCGAATAACCAGCCCATCGGCTAGACGATTTAGTTCGGCCTTGTCTATGTGTCGTTTCTCTGAAATGCCATCAAGCATATGATTCCAAAGTGCAGATAAAAGTGTGGTTAGCTGTTCGCGATTGGCATCGCTCATACGATCGTTGGTTAAAGGTTCTACAGCGCTTTTAAATTTTCCGTGTCGTATAATTTGTGGTTCCAACCCAAGTTTTTCAAGAGCACCTTTAAAAAATAATTGTTCAGAGCGTAAACCAAGGAACGCCAATTCTCCTTGCGGATTAAGAAAAATACTGTCTGCCACAGTCGCAAGATAATAGGAGCCATGCGAGTAATAATTGGCGTAACTAATGATAAATTTTTTTGATTTTTTAAAATCAATCAGTGCATTTCTTATTTCTTCAATAGCTCCGTATCCGGCAGGAATAATGCTTAAATCGAGAAATATTCCACGGATATTGTCATCTGTTTTTGCAAGCTTTATATCTCTTATTATGTCAGTTAACCCTACGGTTATATTTGGCTTGAAATGAGCAAAATCGAAATTTGCAAAAGGATTCTCTGATGAGCGATCCGGTATGGACTTGTCAAACTGAAGGTGCAAAATGGAATTTGACTTAACAGTTACTTCTTTGTCGGTACTTGAAATGATAGTGCTAATAACTGCTAAAGATATCAGAAACAGAATTAACGAGGCGATGAGGAAACCCACGATGGATGCTAACGTGTACTTGAGAAAACTCTTCATAATTATAGGTTTTTATGCATGGACTAAAATAACCAAAATTTTGATTGTTTTATTTCTTTGTGTCCTTCTATTTGCAATGTTTTAAATATTTGTTCAATTTGCACAAAATTAGCAAGAGATACATGGCAACTGTTTTCCTGATATTAGGTGGCAATCTGGGTGATCGCTATGCATTTATGAATGTAGCAAAAAAAAGTCTCAGCGAAAATGCAGGAAATATTTTAAGTCAGTCATCGGTATACGAGACTGAACCCTGGGGTTTTGAACACGAAAATCAGTTTCTCAATCAGGTTATTTCTCTCGAAACTTTTCTGGAACCTTTAGCCCTACTTAAAAAAATAAAAAATCTTGAAAAAAATCTTGGCAGGATAAAAAGTAAGGAACGTTATTCCGCCCGTGTCATTGACATTGACATTTTGTTTTATGACAGATTGATCATTACCTCGTCCACGTTGACCATTCCTCATCCCGAAATACCCAATCGTCGTTTTGTATTGGAGCCATTGGCGGAATTGGATGCGGATTTTGTACATCCGGTGTTGGGATTGTCAATAAGGACGATATTAGAGAATTGTTTGGATAAGGGTCAGGTAAAAAGATTGCCATAGCAAAAGTATAATCCTTAAAGTGGATTTATTTTTTCCCCAAAAGCCAGATCTCCGGCATCACCCAAGCCGGGAACAATATAGGATTTAACTGTAAGTTCGTCGTCGAGTGCGCCAATCCAAATGCTTATCTTTTGTTCGGGTAGTTTTTTACGAAGATAGTTCAGCCCTTCCTTACTGGCTATAAGTGCAATAATATGTGTATGCGAGGGAGTTCCTCTTTCGAGTAAAGCGTGATAAGTAAGTTCCAGCGATGATCCCGAAGCCAGCATTGCATCAGCAATAATCAGCACTTTGTTATTTATATCCGGACACGAAACGTATTCCACATTGATATGAAAAGTACCATCTTTCTCGTAATTTCGATAGGATGCAACAAATCCGTTGGGCGATTTGTCGAACACATTCAGCAACCCATGATGCAATGGAAGCCCGGCACGAAGCACGGATGTGATAACTGGGTATTCAGTTATCACATTTTCGGCGGCAATCCCCAGGGGTGTTTGAATTTCCAGTGACTTATAAGAGAGCGTTTTACTAATCTCATAGGCGATAAATTCGCCCATTCGCTCCAAATTCCGGCGAAACCTCATACTATCCTGTTGCACATGCTGGTCACGAATTTCTGCCAGATATTGATTAAAAATGGAATTGTTCTTGTTGAGGATTGTAATCATAAATTCAATAATTTAAGATGCCATAGTAATCGGTTATGCCGGATGTTCAAAAACTGAAACTTTCATCCAACAAACTAAGAGTAAATATCGGCAAATTTCTTATATGAGGTATATCCAAAATTGATAATTTTTTGCGCGTTGTCAGATCAGACCTTCGTCGGCAAAGCTGAAATAATTT
>JANXXY010000035.1 GCA_025350365.1 Bacteroidales bacterium
TGAATTGTTTGATTCCCAGTCCCCCAAAGACAATTATTCTTTTTTAAATTACTAAAATGAATAGATATTGCTAAAACTTTATATTGTTTAACGTTAAAAGTGAAAAAATTAGATTTTTCGTAATCAAAACCAGTCCTATCAATGTTTTGATATAATGTATCAACCGAAGCAATTTGATATTTACATTTATTTGTTGCGGTAAAAGTGTATTTAAAAAATCCTAAAGTGTCCGTTTTAAAAGAATCAATTATACCAAATCTTGTCCCAAATAAAGCAGAACGTGTCTCATAAAGTACAAATTGATAGTTGGGTACTGGATTTGATGAATAATAATCTAAAACCTTACCAGTCAAAACAGTTGGTTTGTCATCGATGTCATCATAGCAACCAATCAAACTGCATAAAAATAGCATTATCAAAGTTAATCTAATCATAATCTTAATCTTAATTTAATATACTTTGAACTTGCGGCAACGATTCATCATGTTGCCCAACGTTCGAGGCTATAAAACGGGGGGTGGGAAAGCGGGCTTGCGAATGTATCAACCGATACAAACCTTGCCAGCGGGCTAAAATATTGCCTAACCTCTTAAACCCCTATGTTTTATGAGCCTTTGTTAGCTGCTGAGCCTTTTAGTTGTTTTATTTAGAAATATCTTCTATTATAAATCAAGTAAGCCAAATTCTGCAGTATGCTTTTTATTCAAATCAATGAATCTAAAATTCAATTTTAATGAGGAATTCAAAACATTAAAAATCTTCAAACTTTCGGAATCCGAAGAAAGATAAAAGTCAATATAATCTTCAGAATCAGCTTGTGAGAATAACTTTGTATCATTTGGAATTAATAATCTTTCTCTTAATTCGAGTGCCTTTTCCCTTCTTGCCGCAAATGCAATTTTAGCAAATTCACCCGTGCGCTTTCCATGATTTAAATTATAAGGCAATATTTGAAGATTTCGTAATGGCAGTTCAGAGATATCACCACCAGAACAATATTCAGCAATTGAAATAGTCGAAATTACTAAATCATATTTTCCTTTTAAAAAATAACGAAAATAATCGTCGGCGTTAACAAACAAAGGATCTGACTCATTTAAGAATCGTAAAAAGAAACTTGTATCTAACAAAACAGCTTTACGCATCGTAACCACGTATTTCGTTTAACCATGAATTAGCGTTTATTTTCTTCAGCCAATTAGCTTTTTGTCTCAGATTTTTTAAATAGATCTCATCATACTCAGCCTGATAATCAATAATTTCAATAAACTTTAAAGTTGATTTATCAATTTCACCAGTCTCAGAATGTTGTTTACCAACAGCTCTGATTCCAAAATTTTTATATAAAATATTACTCTCCTGATTTATAAGAAAATCTATTGGCGTTTCAACTATCACCCGCCCCAAATCATCAGTTTGAATATGAATATTAGCTTTGTCCTTACCTCCTGCATTGGTAATTTTGCCATAAAAATAAAACTCAGCATCAGCCCATATTGCTGAATTTCTATAATAATGCGTTGTTTTATCAATATTAAGCTTGAAAGTATCATCTAATGAAGTACTAACAGAAAATGAAAAATTCTTTTTAATTGCAGCTTTTTGAAAGGATTCTATGGCCTGAGCTGTTGGTAAATCTAAAAAATCAATGTTCTGGCTTGTATTTATCTGACCGATTATTGCATTAAAACCAATAATTGCCTGAATTGAGGTCTTAAATAAATGCCGAACGGAACCTTCTTCAATCGCATAACTTATTATAGGACGATTTGCCTTATCATTTGGGTACAACAAATTATCAACTTGTTCAAGTACCGATATAATTTCTTTAATATCAAAATTATCGGGACTTACATCCAAATTGCCTTTTTTCCCAGCTATACGAATTTCTATATGTCCTTTCTTTTCCACAATGGCAAATATACAAAAAAACACTCAAAATTAGTTTTAGAAGATGTTTTATGTAGATGTATGCAGTGTTGGTGATTTTTTTTGGCTTTGCAGCTAACGGAACGCAATATGGCCAGAAAGGGAATGCGAAGTCGGTATCTGTCCGCCCACACAAC
>JANXXY010000049.1 GCA_025350365.1 Bacteroidales bacterium
TAATTTATTTGTCACTTTTTTGTCGAAAAAAGTAACCAAAAACTCTGACCGGCGGAACTCATTCCGTCTCGTTCCTCGACTTCATTCAAACAGCCGCCAATCAATATATGGAATTTTTATTTGACGCTTCGCGACCCGTTCCAAGTTCCGTCGCGATGGCATTATGGTATTAAAATAATTAAAATCACCATTTCAAGTCCCATCGGGACGGTATTATGGTAGCATCCATCGGGATGGCATTATGGTAGCATCCATCGGAATGCCGCATTTTTATTGACTTTTAAGGTGTAACAAATAAGCGCCGTTAGTCCAATCCCATAAATTGTGTTTGGGATGGGCAAATTGCCAGTCGAGGGCTTTTGTCATTGCCTTTTTAATATATGCCGCTTTAAAATACTTTTTATCATCACCTCCATCTGCAAATACATTAATAAAAAGTACCATCAAAAGGGCAATAATACTTAATCGTTTCATAGATTTCATAAATAATAGTTCGTGATTATTTACCGACAAAACTAGCAATAACTCCGGTTTGCGCAAACGGTTGTATAGGATTTGTGAAATTTTATAAATGATCTAGCTTAAAGTGAATTAGAAGAACGGATGTCAATTTTAATTTTTCTACGTAAGCCTCTCTATATCGCATTTCATTAATCGTTTTATAAAATCATCTTTTGTTACCTTTTCGGTGAACCAGTAACTTTTAAATTCGGGCGATTCTTCATTTGCATTATGGCTATTCAACTTAACATTGGTTTTACAGAGCATTAACCATTCATCGCAGGTTTTTAATTCGACATCGAAAAAATCCCAATGAGGGTTTGGAGGCATATTTCGCCAATGGGTTATTTCATCCTGATCCACATTGCCTTTTACTTTGGTTTGGGGTATTTCGGCCTCAACAAAGGTGTAATCCACAATCCATTCGCCATTTTCAAGCCAGCCTATAAATATACCGCCGTGTTCCTGATATAAAAGTACATCCTGATATTCAGCGGGCAATTTACTTTTAACACTAATCCATTCCATCGACGTATATTTTTATCATGCAAATAGTTTCATAAGTTAAAAATATATTTTTTAAGCTATTTAGCCTGAATAATTCACGCATCCCTATAATGACCTCACTCCCAACCTTTCTCCAAACAGAACGGGGAGCTAAATTTGTACGAGCGAAAAGTCCCTCGCCCGTTTGGGTGAGGGATTTAGGGTGATGGTCACTAAAGTTTATGAATTAAACAGGTTAACATATTGTAATAAATTGAAATACAAAGATCAATAGTCGGTAATTTTTCAAATTCTGCATTTTTATAAAATGTAATACGTTGAAATACAAAAAATTAAAGAATATTTTAATATATATCCAGGTATTTCATTTTAAGAAGAATGCTGAAAATTTACCGAAGTGTTGTAGGTTAATACTTCGTTATATTTTTTTAACGTACTGATAATGAGTGCAAATTTAAAAACTTAAATTAATCGTAACTATTTATTAGCTAGTCATTTTCAAATTATTTCATTTTCAAATTTTCAAATTTAACGAAGTGTTGAATATATAAAAATATCGTAGTCTATTTATCGGGTTTATGCACCCTTACCGATTTCTGCCAGACAATCATGGCGCGGGCATGAGCCCTCAATTCCTCTGCCATTTCAACATCACCGGATTCTTCTAATAATTTCGCGTAAAAACGTAAAGTCGGATGAGAGTGTATATCCTGAGCGCGCAATAAAAACACAGGTTCGTCTTCGGGTATTTTACCGGCCTTATCAATAATGCGTTGATTGTAATCATCCCTTGTAAATTTCATATTACAGCGGTTTTAGTAATGCATTTTAAACCCCTACTAATTTAACCTCCAAAATTATATTAAATGCTGGTCAAACTTCAGATTACTGTATCAATTAGATCTATAAAAATAAAAAAACCCGATAATCTATAAATTATCGGGTTTTAACAGTGCCCAGGATGAGACTCGAACTCACACGAGGTTGCCCCCACTACCCCCTCAAAGTAGCGTGTATACCAATTTCACCACCTGGGCACTGTTAAAACCCGATAATTTATAGATTATCGGGTTTTTTTATTTTTATAGATCTAATTGA
>JANXXY010000102.1 GCA_025350365.1 Bacteroidales bacterium
GGTATCGTCAACTCGTTTACATTTAATAGGGTAAAAATAACTACAATTTACATTGTATTCAATATCAAATAACTAACTTTATTAACAATTTAACTATTTTATTAACAGACATTTTCTATATATGAACCTAAACAGATACAAAAATAGTTTGTATTTATACTACAAAGATTCAGCAACTACGTTGCTTAGAATTAGTTAAATTCGAATGTAAGGCATAAAACGTATTCGTTACGTTTTCTGAAGGTGTTTATTTATGATAGATAATAACGATTGAGGGTTTAAAGGTTTGCTTATATAGTCGATACACCCTGCATTGATAGCTTTTTGCTTATCTTCAGGAGAAGCATAAGCAGTTTGAGCAATAATTTTCAAATCGGGTTTATGCTGCTTTATCAGCCGGGTAGTTTCATAACCACTCATATCAGGCAGCCCAATATCCATTAATATCATATCCAAAGAGTTAGCTAAAGATATTTCTATAGCTTCATGGCCATATACCGTATGCATTATCTTCAATCTGGTTTTTTTTAATACTTCTTTGAGATACTCAGCATTATAAATGTCGTCTTCGACAATCAGAATGGTCTTATCGCTAAAATCGTAGTCCATAAATCTTTCAGTTACTATTGGCTCGTGAATGAGTGTATCGGAAATTTTGAAAGAAATGGTAAAATAGAAAGTACTTCCTTTGTCAAGTTCAGATTCAAGCCAAATCTCACCCCCAAGAAGGTTTACAAGGCCTTTTACGATGGAAAGACCCAGGCCAGTGCCACCATATAAGCGATTTGTTCCATGATCCAATTGTGTGAACCGTTCAAATATTTTATTCTGTTTATCTAAAGGAATACCAATGCCTGTATCTGATACATAAAAAATAAGGTTATTCTTATCAGTAATTTTACAACCAACCTGAATTTCCCCTTCATCGGTAAATTTAAAAGCATTGCTAATCAGATTGATGAATATTTGTTTCAATTTTACTTTATCTGTAATAATTACTGAGCCTTCATCGGGGTAATGTGCTTGTACATTTAACCTTACCTCCCCTTTTCCTAACCGTTCCTGATTTTCATTAAAAAAAAGAGACAGCTCTGAAAATAATGAATTTAAGCTGCATTCTTCAAAATGAACCGGTAACTGACCAGATTCAATTTTGGCAATGTCGAGGATTTCGTTTATGATATCCAGCAGATCGCCACACCTTTGCTGTACAATTTTTGAATACTCTTCGAGTTTTGGTTTGTTATTATATTGTTCTGGAAGCAACTCAGAGAATCCCATAATAGCATTCATTGGTGTGCGTATTTCATGGCTCATGTTAGCTAGAAAAGACGATTTCAAACGGTCGCTTTCCTGAGCATGTTCCCGTGAAACAAACAATTCATCGTTAATTTGCCTATACTCTTCGTTTTGTGCTTCTATTTCGTTACTTTTTTTCTCAATCTGAATTTCGTTTAATTTGCGATCGGTGATGTCAATTTGCACACCAATTAAACGAATTGGTTTATTTTCATTGTCCCATTCTATTACATGTCCAATGACGTTTTGCCAAAGGTATGACCCATTGGCATGCTTCATGCGTACTTCATATTGATATTCGTTACTTTGGCCATGCAAAACAATATTAATTTTTTCGGATACCTCTTCTCTATCCCCCGGGTGAGTTCTTTCGATCCATATATTTCTATCACCGAGGTAGAGTGGCGGTTCATATCCGAGGATGGTGTAAAAAATAGGTGAAGCATACCATGTATCATTTTTTATATCCCAATCCCAAATTGCTATTTGCGTGGCATCTAATGTTAATTTTAAACGTTCTTCACTTAATCGGAGTGCATCTTCTGCATGTTTACGCTTGGTGATGTCCCGGGCAATGGAATGAAAAATGGTTTTATTTTTAAACTGGGTAACTCTGGTACTAATTTCAACGGGGATAATCCTTCCATCTTTTGTTACGAGATCCGTATTAATAATGGCGTGTTTTTTCTCAAATAATTCCTTTACAAGTTTGGCAACTATAGGTTTCGATTTTTCCGAATTAATTTCCAACAGGGTCATGGTGAAAAGTTCTTCCCTTGTATATCCCAACCGATCACATGCAATATCGTTCACTTTAATAAATTTACCTGATTTCCAGGTATCAGTTATTTCAGATATAAATACAGCGTCGTTAATACTTTCAAACAACATTCGATATGTTTCTTCGCTTTCTTTTAATTTGGCCTCCGATTGTAGGCGTTCGTAGACGTCAAAAACAACGGAATAAAGCAATTCCTGACCTTTC
>JANXXY010000105.1 GCA_025350365.1 Bacteroidales bacterium
GGTAATTTGATAATGAATTTTTCGTTTAGTGAGAATACTTTTAATCTCCTCGGAATGAATATAGTGTCGTTCAAATTTAACGACCAGATTTTTCATTATCACTTGCGGAAAGTAACGTTTCTCCCAACGTTCAAGCATAATGAGTGTAAACAAGGCAATCATTACTGTAACGAATGCTATAACATAAAGACCTGCACCAATGGCTAGTCCAATAGCCGACATTAACCATATAGATGCGGCAGTTGTTAATCCCCTTATGTTGCTTCCCATCCGGATTATAGCTCCTGCACCCAAAAAACCTATACCCGAAACAACCTGAGCGGCTATTCGGCCGGGATCGCCATTTTTGAAATCGAAATAGACTTGTGGTATGTAAATCGATAACATCATAAGCAGCGTAGCGCCTACACAGATAAGTATATGCGTTCGAAAGCCGGCGGGCTGTTTATGCTGTTCGCGGTTTAATCCAACCAGTCCACCCGCAATCAGGCTTAATATAAGTTTGAAAACAGCCGATGAAACTGTTATTTCATTATTGGTTATAGTTTGGTAAAAATTCTCGAAGGTCATAATTATTAGGAATTAGGAGTTAAAACCGGCCAGGTTTTTAAATCCTGCCAGGTTTCGAAATATAATAATTTAAGAAAGTCTTAAACTTTTTAAAAAAACTATTGTTACTTTGATGAAGATTGATGAATAATATAAGTTAAACAAAATCAAATAATCAATAAATTATGGCAGTTTTAGTCGGAAAAAAAGCACCTTCATTCAAAGCCACGGCAGTTGTAAATGGTGGTGAAGTTATAAATGATTTTTCATTAGATCAGTTTATTGGGAAAAAATATGTGATTTTATATTTCTATCCTGCTGATTTTACTTTTGTTTGTCCAACGGAAATTATTGCTTTCCAGGATAAACTTTCTGAATTTGAAAAGAGAAATACCGCCGTTGTTGGTGTTTCGGTAGATTCTGAATTCTCACACTGGAAATGGCTTCAAACAGAGAAAAAAGATGGAGGGATTAAAGGTGTAAAATATCCTTTAGTGGCCGACATTTCTAAAACAATCTCCGAAAATTATGATGTATTGGCCGGAAGCTATGAATATGACGATGACGGAAATGTATCGTTTCTTGGAACCCCACTAGCTTACCGCGGTTTATTCCTTATCGACAAGCAGGGATTGGTTCGTCATCAGGTAGTTAACGACATGCCTTTGGGTCGCAGCATCGACGAAGCGCTTCGTATTCTTGACGCACTTCAGTTTTTTGAAGAAAACGGTGAGGTTTGTCCTGCCGATTGGCACAAAGGTGACAAAGCTATGAAACCGACACAGGATGGTGTTGCTTCATATTTAGCCGGACACTGAAAAATAAAATCTGCCAGGTTTGAAAACTTTATCTAGTCAAACCTGCCGGGTTTTTAATACTTTACTAGTCAAACCTGTCAGGTTTTTAAAACCTGGCAGGTTTATTTTTTTGTTTTAAAAAACTACACTATTTTTGATAAAACTAACCATAAGTCATGCTTTATCAAAAACTAAAATCATTTGTGGGCGAGCATCATCTGTTTACACCCGATAGCAAAGTATTACTAACTATAAGTGGCGGTGTGGATTCGATGGTAATGATGAGGCTTTTCCACAGGTTAGGAATGAATTGTTCGGTAGCTCATTGTAACTTTCAACTTCGGGGAGATGAATCGGATGAAGACGAGAATTTTGTGCGTCAGAAAACTAAAGATATAAATTTCCCGGTATTCGTTACCCGTTTCGAAACCATGGAGTATGCAGATGAAAATCAATTGTCTATTCAAATGGCTGCCCGCGAATTGCGATATACATGGTTCGAAAAACTTGCAAAAGTGCATCATTTTAATTTTATTGCGGTAGCTCATAACCGTGACGATTCCATGGAAACCTTTTTTATAAATCTTGGACGTGGCTCCGGAATTTCAGGCTTAACCGGTATTCGTGCCACTTCCGGAAATATTATTCGACCATTGTTATTTGCTTCCCGGATCGAGATAACGGAATATGCTACAGATAATGTGATTAAATTTCGTGAAGATTCAAGTAATTCGAGTGACAAATATCTTCGCAACTATATCAGACATCAGGTAATTCCGGTATTAGAAGGAGTTTTTCCGAAATTTCGCGATACACTTTCGCATAATATAGAAAAGCTTACCGATGCCAACGAAATATTCCGACATGCAATTAAAAGTATAACTTCTGCAATAGTAAGTTCAAACGGCATACTAATTCAAATTTCAATTTCCGGCCTTCTGGAAACACCGGTTCCTAAGACAGTGCTTTTCGAGATACTTAAACCGTATGGTTTTACATCGGTTGTGGTGGAAGAGATTTTTCATTCGCTGCATGGAATTTCCGGTAAAAAGTTTTTTAGTGCTTCGCATATGGTTGTTAAGGATAGGGAATATTTGATTGTTTCTAAAAATCAGGATGTTGAAACTTCTAAATTTTATATTGAAGAAGATGTTACCCAAATTACAGAGCCCTTGGTAATGGATTTTCATTCCTATGATCGTACTTCTGATTTTCTTATTGAAAAGAATACTAAGCTGGCATTACTCGATTTTGATAAACTTTCCTTTCCTCTTATTCTTCGAAAATGGCTTCAGGGTGACTATTTTATACCTTTGGGCATGAAGGGAATGAAGAAAATGAGCGACTTTTTTATCGATCAGAAATTATCATTGATTGATAAGCAAAACACCTGGATACTGACATCCGGAGATCAGATTGTATGGATTGTGGGCCATCGTATTGATGACCGGTTTAAAGTAATTGATTCGACAAAGAAAATTTTTAAGGTCGTAATAAACAAATCTTAGTCGGTAGTTAAATAATTTTATAGGTTTAGGCGCTTAGTTCGCCTAATTTTTTTATGTGTGCCAACTTTTAAGAAATACGTCTTAAACCCAGCGGGTTTAAATGTTTATAGAAAATTGGCACGAAAAGAAAATTTCGATCCAACGGAGTCGCACGTCAGATGGACTCTTTCATTTCTATAAACATATTAACCCTCTGGGTTAAAGAACTAATCAACTTTGTATAAATATTGTTATTAACCCAATAAATGTTCATATAATGGGATGATGTAAGGTTTACCATTAATAAACACGGTTTTGGCTAACTTTAATTATTTATAATCAATTAGTTAACTTGGGCGGTCTAAACCGATACT
>JANXXY010000123.1 GCA_025350365.1 Bacteroidales bacterium
CTGACAATAAGACTACTGATAATAACAATCAGCCAGACACCAAGTATTATACCGACAACAATAACCAATCAAATACAAACGACTCTCGGGAGCCGGCTACTGAATCACAGCAATATTATGACAATGGCGAAAGAAATTATGCCACGAATAATTCTTATTTGGATGATTATTACGACGATTATCTTTATTCGCCGAGAATTCGCAGATTTCATAGCTATGGGTATGGGGGTTATTATGATCCTTTCTATTCCGATCCATTCTATTATTCACCAGGCTTAAGATTTTCCATGGGTTTCGGTTACGGATCTGGATTCGGTTATTCCCCATTCTATTATAATTATAGTCCTTTCGGATTTGGAGGTTACGGTGGATACGGTGGTTATGGTGGATACGGTGGATATGGTGGTTACGGTGGATATAATGATGGTTATTATGGATCAAATCATTATGGATCATTCTATAACAACTATAACAAAGTTCAGAATGATCGGGTAGTTTATGGTAGAATACCTAACCGGACAGGATCAAATTCCAGAGGTACCGGAGTAAATTATTCTTCAAACGGACAACGAAACGTGTATTCAAACGGCAGTAATGGAAATAATTCAACCAATGCAGGCAGTCGAATTAGCAACGGTTCTAGCAATCAAAAATCAGTTTATACCCGCGCTATCACGAGTGATAATTACAGAGAAGCAAATAGTAAGAGATCAATTGGAAATAGTAATGTAATAAATAATTCGACAAATAACTCCAGAACTTACACTCCTTCTTATAGTAAACCGAGAACTTATTCCAGACCGTCATACAACGATAATTCAAACAGCAATTCAACGCGCAATAGTGGATCCATAAATAGTTCCCCGCGAACTTCTTCTTCTCCGAATTATTCACGTAGTTCCAATAGTAATAATAGTAATAATAGTACTAGCAGGTCTTCGGGAAGCAGCTATTCCAGCGGAAGCAGCAACAGGAGTTATACTCCATCAAGCAGCAGTTCTTCATCCAATAGTGGTAGTTCATCTAGAAGTAGTTCAGGGTCTAGTTCAGGATCCTCATCCGGAGGAAATTCACACTCATCAGGTTCAAGACGATAGTTACTTTTTTGGCTTGACAATAATTTTAATATCGTAAATCATAGTAAATTACGAATTGGGAGGGTTTTAGCCAAAAATCATAATAATAAATCAGTTTTAAAATCAAGGTTATGAAAATCATTAAATTATCAATTATAATGCTTTCGTTGATATCCTACTCATTATTTGGTCAGGATGAAACAGATGTTCTTCGTTTATCACGGTATATTCCCGGTGGTACGGCTCGCTTCATTGGAATGAACGGAGCATTTGGGGCCTTGGGAGCCGATATGTCATCTTTAAGTATTAATCCGGCAGGTATAGGCGTTTACCGTGTATCTGAATTCACAATTACTCCGACTTATAACTCCGACAACTCAACTTCATTATTTTACAATAAAAGCTATACAGATAATAAGGTAAAGTTTAACTTAAGTAACATTGGTTATGTTTACACCTTCAATACTCAGAAAGAAGAAGGTTGGGTAAGTGCCAGTTTTGGAATAGCTTATAATAGGATGGCAGATTTCAACAAAAATATAACAATAAATAGTAATAACCCTAAAAGCTCATTGCTGGATAGGTTTATTTTAGATGCTAACAGCTCAAACCAATTAAGTTCATCATTTGCAGGTTTAGCCTATGATTCTTATGCTTTATTTACGGGACCCATTCCTGGTAAAACCGGAGACTATTATTTAAATGACTTTAAAGCTTTAAGAGAACAATCATCAAATAAGGCAAAATACGGGCAACCAATGGAAAGAACTATTACCACAAAAGGTGGTGTTGGAGAATATGCTTTTTCGTTTGGCTCTAATTACAGTAATAAATTTTATTTAGGAGCAACCATTGGAATTCAGAATGTAGATTATGAGGAAATAAAGGATCATACTGAAAGCGATTTACAAGGATCTGAATTAAGTGGCTTTAATTTCACTTCAAACTTTAACATGAAGGGTACCGGATATAATGTTAAGCTTGGTGCAATTTATAAGCCTGTTGATATGATACGATTGGGTCTGGCTTTCCATTCCCCAACTTATTTTAAATTATCATCCGACTTCTATACCACTATGACCACAGACTTTTATAATTATCCTGTGGACGATTCCCAAAAGAGAGTTCATATTCCACTTCAATCAGATGTATTCTCAAATAAATACAACATCACCAATCCCATGAAAATAATTGGGAGTGTTGCCTTTCAAATACAACAATTTGGACTAGTTAGTGTTGATTACGAATATATTGACTATACAAAAGGAAAAATACGTGCAGATAACGATTCCTATTCTGATATAAATGATATCATTCAAAGCGAATACAAATCTACAGGAAATTTGAAATTAGGAGGAGAATTGAAATTAGGTGATTTTGCAATACGCGCCGGTTACGGCTTGTATGGAAATCCTTACAAATCTACTGTTGACCAATATAACAAGGATGCCAAAACCTTTTCATATTCTACCGGTTTTGGTTATCGTGGAAAAAGCATGTTCTTTGATCTTGGATATATGATGATTGATTCAAAATACAAGGAAAATCTTTATTATTATGAAGATCAGGCAAATAATGCAACAATTACTCCTGAAACTTCAGATATTCATTCTAAATTTTCACGGTTTGTTGCAACCATCGGATTTAGATTTTAGTTTTAGGGTTTAGTTTTTTAGAGGTTTGGTTTTTAATTTGTTAGGTTCAGCGGGTTATTGTGTTTAATAATTGGTTTTAGGGTTGAGGCCGTCTCGTAAGGGGCGGCCTTTTATATCTGTTACTTTTTCGAAGAAGCTGAATAGCCTCAGGACCTTCGTTAAAAATCAAATCAATAATACTCAAATTGTGAATAAACCCCAACTTAGGTTCAAAAACCTGCCTGTATACCGGAGCTGTAAATGAATTGTCGACAGCGGACATTCGCGGTTTAGGATGAATTGAATCCCGAAAATCATGATACTCCTGTGGTACTATTTTCAAATATTCCTGTGTTTCCTTCAGGTGAATCTTAATTCCTAAAATATGGCATATTGATGTTGTAACCTCCAGATCAAAATCATAAAGAAAAACGTGCTTTTTTTGAAGCAATGGTAAAATTTCATCGATATAATACAAATAAAAAGGAGAACAACGGTAAGCCGATTCAATAGCTTTTAAATGGTTATTTTGCCAATTCATCGAGTAATCGATACAAACGTCTTTGGTGTAAATTTTTAAACTATTACCCTTAGTTATCGGCACTGTAAGCGTTTGCGAGCCATTAGCGCCATAGATAACACAACGATTCCGATACGTTTGTTTCGGATAATGCTCATACTTTTCAAGTATTATTTCATCCGCCATTTCAAGCTTTGAATAGTATTGCAGAGGGCCAAAATAGGCTGTGGAAAGAAGAAATTTCATGGCTGGAAGTTATTGGAAGTAGTGGAAGTTAGGAGAAGTTAGAGGATGTTATTGGAAGTTATTGGAAGTTATTGGAAGCCAGAAAACGTTTTTTCTCTATCTTCTCTATCTTCTTTAACTTCTCACTTCTCACTCCTTTATTCTATTAATCATACTTGCAATATAACCTGCCCCAAAGCCGTTGTCGATGTTTACCACGCTTACGCCGGCCGAGCATGAATTAAGCATGGTAAGCAACGCCGATAATCCGCCGAAACTAGCGCCATACCCAATACTTGTTGGAACTGCAATAATGGGTTTATTTACAAGTCCGCCCAAAACACTGGCAAGGGCTCCTTCCATACCTGCCACGGCAACAATTACTTTTCCTCCGCGAATAATATCGAGACGTTGATATAGCCGATGGATACCTGCAACACCAACATCAAAAACACGTTCAACCTTATTACCAAATATTTCAGCTGTTACAGCAGCTTCCTCAGCCACAGGTATATCTGCTGTTCCGGCAGTTATAATTGAAATATAACTATTCAAAACCATGTCAATAGGCTTACATTGAATAACTATGGTTCTGGCAGCCTCATTATAAACTGCATCCGGGAAATAACAGAAAACATGCTGGTATACTTCAATGTCTGCTCTGGTAGCCAAAATATTACTGCCTTTTTCATACATCATCTCCATAATCTTAACAATCTGGGACATTGTTTTTCCGGAACAGAATATTACCTCAGGATATCCTGTTCGTAATTCCCGATGATGATCAATTTTTGCAAAACCAACATCTTCAAAAGGCAAATCACGAAGTATTTCAAAGGCTCTTTCAACTGTTGAAGTGCCTTCTTTTACATCTTCAAGTATCTTTTTAATTTCTTCAGGAGACATTTTAGATTTTAGATTTTAGATTTACGATTTTAGATTTAATGACGTTTAGTTTGGTCCTGAAAGGGAGTAATATTGATTTTGACTGTTAATACAGTTTAAAAAAAGACAAAAACAACGCAACCCTCGTGCAAATAGAAATTTACTTTTCCCGCACCGAACGATAGTGGGTTTCAACGGGCGTCCATTTAAAACTTGACCCCATGGGATGACAACAATAACCGTGTCACCTCCAAACACCCCAAATTTATTGCCCTTAATCAATTGATCAAGAAAAAGGTCAACGACATAGAGGCATTTGAACTCTCCCAGATCAAAAATGGAAGTCCATATAATCCCAAAACACAATCCACAAACATCATAAGTGTGTAAAAAGTTTTTGAAACTAGGTGCAAAGATGGGAAAGTTTGATGGGAATAAAAACCCTTATGGCCTTTCACAGCTTTTCGGCGAGTATTATTTTTCACTCCCACAACAGAAAGCTTTTGAATTATGGCAATACAATCCCTGTTGGTGTTTTACCAACAAATTTTATTTTAGCATGTCCGGTTGATATTAGTACCTCCTTTTTTTATTAATC
>JANXXY010000208.1 GCA_025350365.1 Bacteroidales bacterium
TAAGAGCAAGGATTCGGTCATCATTACCAATTATAGGCCAACCACACCCGACGCAGGTTCCAACCAATCAATATGCGTTAATAATTCTGTACTTGCAGGTAATCAGCCTATTCATGGAACAGGCATATGGTCAGTTTATTCAGGGTTAGCAACCATTACCAATCCTGTGGTACCGGGTACAAGTATCACATCTATTGGGAAAGGCAAAAATACAATGTTGTGGACTATTACGAATCAAATTTGTAGCCTATCAGATACAACAATCATTACAAATAATGCCATTGATATAAATGCAGGATATGACCAAATGCTTTGCGATAACCGTGCAACTCTCGATGCAACTCCTTCTCCAACCGGAACAACTTCTCAATGGAGTGTATTATTGGGATCTGCTTCATTTTTGGATGGAAATGCTTATAATACAAAAGTTTCAGGGTTAGTAAATGGGTTAAACAAATTGATATGGTCAGTATCAAAAGGATCATGCGTAAATACAGATACGGTTACTCTCATCTGCAACAAGCCCACAAGCGCTAACGCCGGCCCTGACCAATTTCTGCCAAATGGTAATGCTTTACTCGAGGGTAATTCTCCTGTTATTGGAAATGGTAAGTGGAGCATCATGAGCGGAGCTGCTGTATTTGTGAACGAAAACTTATATAATACCGTTGTATCAGGTTTAAATCCCGGAAATAATACCCTTAGGTGGACAATTACTTACAAAAACTGTAGCACTTCCGACGATGTTCTGTTAACCAATGGCACCATAGAAAAAGTTGATGCCGGACAAGATCAAACGATTTGTACTAATCAAACTCAGCTTGAAGCTATTCAGCCACAATACGGATTTGGTGTTTGGACTGTTCAGAAAGGATCGGCCAATTTCGTTGACAACGAATTGTATAATACCAAAGTAACCAATCTTACCACAGGAACCAATATTCTGCGATGGTCAGTAACAGTAAGTGGAATTGAGTTTTACGATACTGTTATTATTGTAAACAACAAGCCTACACTTTCAATTACCGGACCTCATCAGATATTATGTAACGACTCATCGGCACTCACAGGTAATATGCCTATTCAGGGAACAGGAAAATGGACTTTAGAAGGAGGGTCTGCTATCATCGACAATGTTTTGCAAAACAATTCGAAAGTTACAAAGCTTGGTAATGGCGATAACCTTTTCCGGTGGACTATTACAAAAGGAATGTGTGTTTCATCGGCCATACTGATTATTACAAATGATAAAACAACACCTTCTAATGCCGGCTTAGATCAAACCATTTGCGACGACAATACATCACTGATTCCTAACCCGGCATTTATTGGCAATGGCGAATGGAGTGTAATTAGTGGTTCCGGAAAATTCATCAATAACCAGGTATCCGGTCTCGCACCAGGAAAAAATATCCTAAAATGGACAATTCGGAACAACAACTGTACCTCGTCCGATAATGTGGATATAATTAGCCACAAACCAACATCTGCGAATGCAGGCGACAATACCATTGTATGTACCGATTCATTAATACTTGCGGCCAATAAAGCAAATCCTGCCCAGAACGAAATTGCCAATTGGAGTGTGATGAATGGCGCCGGAACACTGGTAGATTCGAGTATTAATAATACATTGGTAATAAGACTTGCACAAGGAGTAAATATTCTCCGCTGGACGATTAATAATAATGGTTGTATTTCGTATGATGATGTGGAAGTAAATTATGCTTTTGTAAAATCCTTTGCAGGAACAGCTGTCGTTACTTGTCAGGATCATATTATTCTTAACGCGAACAATCCAAGCTTAGGTATCGGGGAATGGTCGTTAATTGGAGGATCGGGCACCGCAGTATTTGTAAATTCAACCAGTCCGAATACTGAAGTTAAAAATCTGGACAAGGGTAAAAATATCCTGCGATGGTCTATTCGTAATCAATCGTGTAACTCTGCATCGGAAGTTACTATTACCAACAACTCGCCAAGTGATGCTTTTGCCGGGGGTGACCATAACCTATGCACAAACACATTAACTCTTGATGCCCGACCTGTATTGATTGGGAAAGGAGCATGGTCAATACTAGGTGGTTCAGGAGCCTTTACAGATACTTCGATGTACAATACCGGGGTAAGGAATATTGGTGCAGGATCTAACACCTATCGATGGACTGTTAGCAATGGTAATTGTACATCAAGTGATGAAGTAGTTATCAGCAACAATCAACCACTAAACACATCTGCCGGACTAAACCAGACTTTGTGCAGCGACTCAGCCATATTGCTTGCCAACCAGCCTGTAATTGGATCAGGGGTTTGGAGCATTATTAAAGGAGCCGGGGTATTTAAGGATGCCTACAGCTCATTTACAAAAATTCAGAAACTTGCACCCGACACGAATGTAATCCGTTGGTCAGTAACAAATAAACAATGTATGGAATACCGGGAAATAAAAATTGTAA
Organism: Bacteroidales bacterium; assembly: GCA_025350365.1. Classification (GTDB taxonomy): domain Bacteria; phylum Bacteroidota; class Bacteroidia; order Bacteroidales; family JAAUTT01; genus JAAUTT01. Next base: position 2,457 of record JANXXY010000208.1, read on the forward strand.
ATAATCTCCCGACTATAGCATCAGCAGGGGCTGACATAACACTATGTTCGGATCAGGTTATGCTGGACGGAAATATACCTAAAACAGGCAATGGCGAATGGAGTGTCATAAGTGGATCAGGTACATTCGCAAATAAAACAGCATTTAGTACGAATGCTACAAATCTTACAAGAGGTAAAAATATTTACCGGTGGAAGATATCGAAACAGACTTGCTCATCTTACGATGATGTAATTATTACCAACGATTTGCCAACCCAACCTGATGCAGGTACCGATATCGCTGTTTGTAACAATAATGCGCCCTTAAATGCCAACAAGCCACTTATAGGTAAAGGATATTGGTCGGTATTTAGCGGGAAAGCCACTATTATAGACAGCGCTAAATATAATACTCTGGTAGTTGGATTGGGACAAGGCAGTAATATTCTGAAATGGACAATCGACAATAACCGGTGCTCCTTGTATGATGTTGTTGAAGTTAAGAACAATCAAACGAATGTTTACGCAGGGCCCGATCAGACTGTGTTTGAACCGAACAGCATTTTGGTTGGCAACGAACCTCCAAGGGGTATAGGAACATGGGCACTTGATGCCGGAACCGGTACTATTTCGACGCCTAACAACACGGAATCATCCGTTTCCGTATTATCCGAAGGGGCTAATACTTTTGTATGGGCAGTAGACATTGAGGGTTGTATTTCATCCGATAGGGTTATCATAACCTATTACAAACTGCCCACTGCTACATTTGCTGTAAATCAAACTGTTGGCTGTCCGCCATTGCAGGTTAACTTTACTAAAACAACTGTTGAAAAATATCCATTCAAATGGGAATTTGGCGACAAAGACAGTACATCGTCTTCGGAAAATCCAATCTTTATTTATTCGAAATCCGGCATATATACGGCCAAATTAACTGTTACCGGGCCTGATGGAAAACAAATAACAAAGGACAAGAAAATCACGGTGTATGATCTGCCGGAAGTTAAATTCGAAACGATCCCTAAAGAAGTTTATATTCCGGAACAGGAACTGAGATGTTTAAACTATACTTTGGGAGGGAAAACATATTTGTGGAAATTTGGCGATGGGGAAACGGCCTCTGACCTTAATTCATATCATACTTATAAAGACTCCGGTTTATATAATATCAGCCTCATTGTGTGGTCGGAATATCAGTGCGTCGACTCGTTGGTAATTCCAAATGCAGTACACGTAATAATAAAAAGCCGGATTAAGTTTCCTTCGGCATTTACGCCAAACCCGAACGGGTCGTCCAATGGCAGTTATGACAGAAATGACTTTAGCAACAATGTTTTTTACCCAATTGTATACATGGGCGGCATTGAGAATTACAAAATGGAAATCTATAATCGGTGGGGTGTGCTTTTATTTGAAAGCAACAACATTGAAATTGGCTGGGACGGATATTACAAGGGTCAGTTATTAATGCAGGATGTATACATCTATAAGGTATCCGGAACGTATAATGATGGTAAGAGATTTAGCACCATTGGCGATGTTTTATTGATGAAAAGATAAGTAACATATTGAATTAAATAGGCCAAATGAAAAATATATTCCTTACAATAAAGTTTTTACTGTTATTGTGTATGGTACAAGCTCAGGATCCTCAATTTTCGCAATTCTATGCTGCTCCATTGTATTTGGGACCTTCGATGGCTGGCACCAATGGCGGTCCAAGAGTTGGCTTAAACTTTCGGGATCAATGGCCGAAATTACAGGGTAAATTCATCACATCTTCTTTGTCGTTCGATACCTATGTAAGCCAGATAAATAGTGGAATAGGGGTTCTGGTGTTACGTGATAACGCCGGAAATGGAAAATTAACCACTACCCAGGTAGGCGTTAATTATTCCTACAGGATTAAAGTTACAAGGGATTTTTTCCTTCAACCCGGATTACAATTTCTTTTTTATCAAAGGGCACTCAATTTCAATAAACTAACATTTGCTGATCAGTATTATGCCGATCAGATTTTACCCAGCTCAGTGGAATCTCCACCCGATGACCAAAGCGGCCATATCGACTTTTCGACGTCCATCCTTGGCTTTTCAAAAAATATGTGGTTTGGCGCCTCAGTAGATCATCTTATGAGGTTGAATACAACATTAACAAATGATGTACGATACGTTCCTTTGAAGATATCGGCTTACGGTGGTTACAGGATACACTTAACCCAGCCGCTACTTAGCAGAGATGAGCAATATATGACTCTGGCCTTTCATTACCGAAACCAGGCTTTAATGCAACAGCTCGATTTTGGTGTGTATTATAATAAGTTACCCTTTACCGTAGGAGTTTGGTACCGTGGAATCCCGGTTATTAAAAGCACAAAAACCAAGGATGCCATCACCGTATCGGGAGGATTAATGGTTCAAAACTTACTTTTGACATATAGTTACGATTTTACAGTGTCAACGCTTATTACCTCAACAGGGGGAGCCCACGAAATAGCTTTAGTTTACACTTTTGAACAAACAAAAAAGAGCAGGCGAAAAATGGGCGCTGTTCCATGTCCCAGGTTTTAGAATTTTGTCAAACTATCCACCTGTTCATTTAAAGAATGGTTTTCATCAGTCATCCGACTAATCTCATTTTCGAGGCTGCTTATCCGGTTCATTAAACCATGGATCTTTTCATGGATACTGGTCTGCCATTCTTCACGTAAAACAATAATCATTTCAAAATATCATAATAATTAGAGCATTAGTTATCAGGTTTAAACAACTCTTTTGTTAATAACCAATGAAAATTGAGATTTATCTATTGCACAGACGAACGAGCATTTTTAAACCTCAAAAAACACCTCATCCAAATCTAAAGAGGTTAAATTTTCTTAAAATAATAGTAAAACTGTGAGTGGGTTCAAAATCGACTGAATAGTAACCAAAAAACAAAGTTTCACAAAGCAGTAGTATAAACTTTAATGACCGTCGCCCAAAATCTCTCTCCCAAACGGGCGAGGGATTTTGGCCTCGCACAAATTTAGGTTGCATCTCTGTTTGTAGATCATTTGGGTAAGGTAATTCTTCGGAATTTCTGAAATATGTAGCTAAAGTTTCGGAGTTGTTAAACGACAGAATAGTAGTGTATTATAAACTTAAATTATTTTTGTTAAATTATTGGTTATTAACCAAATATAGATATAAAAAAGTTGCACATTTCGAATTAATTTATTAATTTAGAAGCGGTTAACAAATAAAGTCGCAAAACTAAGAAATATGCAACGCAATAAAATTACAAAAAAAATATCGGAGTTGGAAGCCATTGCGTCCGATTCTGAAACTTTGACCAGTTCTTTGACACAGGTTATTGGTAACTTCAATGGCCGGGCTAATTTCAGGGTATTTGATTTTCTCAAGAGCAAGGGTCTTGCTGTTTCAAGCCTTCTAAATGTATTATTGATACTTCCATTTTACAAACCTTGCCAGCGAACTGCGCTTGCAAATTGCGCTGAAACCCCCATGGCGTATGACCGCTTGTTAGCTTTCGGTATTTTATTATTCTAATCCAATTAATTTGACAGCAAATGATCTAAATTCCTCGGAAATCAGAATCGCTGTCTCTAGTTCGTCCTTAGTCAGTTTTATTATCTTATTTGGATATCTAATCTGAACTCCAAAATTATTGAGTGTAAAAGCTTTTTAAAATTTTAACTCATCAATTTCTAACTTACGAGAAAGAAGATCAAGCAAGTAAACCAAATCATGAGATTTAATAAAATCTATCTTGTAATAAATCAAAATTGCTTTGAAATATTTCTCAACTGCTTGTTGACAATGAAATGCAATAGTGTCAAAATAATCAGATAAATGAAGATAAATTATTTTTGCTGATCCTAAATCATGATCAGCCTTTTCTATCCATTCCTTTATTTCTTCAATCTGCTCGTTCATATAGTACTTTTGAATTTTTCATGGCCGAATTAAGAAACGAAAAACTATTGTCCCTTTCTTTTTCAAATTCAGAATTAGTATAAATTAAAATATCAAATGGAATCATTGTACCAATTAACGACATACGAATATTAAATCCACGTGTTTGAATAGGTTGATCTGTATCTTGAATAATAAGTAAATCCAAGTCGCTATCTTCATTTTGAGAATCTGAAGCGTACGATCCAAATAAAATAATCTTATCAGGATTGAATTTTGTTGCAATGATATTAACAATCTCATTTATCTTATTAGAATCAATCATATCATCTAAATTTAAAAGTGCAATTTACACAATTTTCGTAAAATGCTCAAATTTATTGCTTTATTGAAAGCTAACGTTGGCATGAATGAAACGTTGGGGAAATCGTGGATACGAACCTTTCAACCGATAAAAACCTTGCCAACGAGCAATGCACTTGGAAAACCACTTAAATCCCAATGTTTTATTACCGCGTGTGAGGCTGAGTTTTATTTCAATTCAAACTTATGAAGTATTTTAACATATTCTTTTCGTTGATACCAATCATTGAATACTAATTCTAATGTATCAACTGTAAAAGTGCCAAAATAAAAATCTTTATACTCTTCCACAATTTCTAAAAACCCCTCTTTATTACTGAACTTTCCTTTTAATCTAAATATTGTTGAATGAGCTGTTTGTATTGTGTATCTTTTATCAATTGACTGTTCTAAATCTGTGTCTTTAAAGTTATATCTTAAGTTATTACGAATCTGGTTAAGAGTATTATTTTCTAAAAATCCCTGTACCATTAAACAAGCTGAAGAGGCAGTAAGTCCCCTGAATTCTATATTAAAATGATTTAATCCATTTATACTTTTTTTGATAGTTTCAATATAATCTTCAATTCCAATTTTGTTAAAATTAAATCCATTATAACAGGAAATTATAGACATTACTGTTACATGTAAATCGGAATCACGATAAAAGTATTGATTTGGTTCAATCAATTTAATTTTTGAAAGCAACTTTTGAATTTTGTCTTTCACAAAATTATCTGGACGTAACAAAAGGGTAATCCCAAATCTATTATCATTATCCGAATCAATTAATTCGTCAATCTGATATGAATCAGATTGTATTTTATGAATTGAGTCTTGATATAGTTTATTATAATGCTCTTTCAGATTCATTTATTAAATAAATTTTATATCATTTGAAATTTGTCTTTAAATTGTCGCCCCAAGGTGGCACGCCTGAAACGTTGGGGAAACCGTGGCTACGAACATATCAACCGATAAAACCGATGTCATCGAGCGATGCATTAGGCAAACCACTTAAACTCCAACATTTATGATCGCGTATTGGCATCACTTTATTTTTTGTTTAAAATCAGTTTTATATATCCAATCTCTTCTCCTTTGCAATTATAAGTAATTTCTTCAATATCATTCTTTTTACATATTATAGTACGCAGATGTTAATATTTGGTTTTTATCGCATTAATCAGCAAATCTGCATCATTCCTTTCCATTTGAAAAGCTATATTATGTGCAATTCTATCGATTTTTTCTGGGTCAAATTCATATAATTCCGTTTGAATTGCTGAGGCTAAATCTGCCAAATATATTTTCGGAAAGGTCTTAATCCTTGAATAAAAGGTATTCAAATGATAAAATGAAACGATTTCCTTTTTCTTAAACTCAGGTATTGCATTTTTTAAATCTTCTCGAAAATTACCGTTATGTTTCAATGCATTATTCACATCCTTTAGTTGCTTTATTTCAAAAAATCCTTTTAAACTTTCTGGTTTAATATTTCTACTTTTCAGGAAATTAATCAATACTTCCCATTTATAAAAATCCTTTGTCTTGGTGCCTGAAAAAGCAGTCCTAATAAGTTTTTTGGTATTTAATTCTAAAAATTTAAAAAAATAAATAATCTTCATCTCAATCAATGTCCATATTTCTTCTTTGATATATTCCATGTCAATCAAACAATAATGTTTATCGACTTCGATATCCATTATTTCTTGTTCAGTTTTTTCATTTGTTTGGTTATTATCAAGGTCATTGTACTTTTTATTGAGCTTGTCTCTTTCATTTATTAGTCTTACTATTTCCTTATCCGCTGATGATTCAAATGAATTATATAAATCAAAAGTAAAAGTGTCAAGAAACATTTTTCCTGAAAATTTATCGACTTCCTATTCATTAAAATCAAATTCTTCCATATTGTTTCAATTACGTCTTTTTTTCATTTGCACACAACATCGAAATTAATCCCAATTTGGGTTATTTACCAAACATTGAGCTTATTTCAACAGCCAATCATAGTATCAAGCCCGAAAATATAGCAACTTAGAAGATTTGGTGGCTTTATTTGCTATTGTATGCGGAGAATTTTGGCTTTGATTCTTTATTTTGCAATAAACTTTGTTTTTCCTTCTTCCAAAAATTTAAGAAAAACCTCAATATCTGTATTCAATCCCATTGGCTTGTTTAATGAATTCCCCTGATGATCTAAGATGGCATATAACGGCTGAGTATTGATATTAAAATGAGTAATCTCGTAATCGAGGTTCTTGGCACCCATTGTCTTTTTCAATTTCTGGTCATATGAGGATGTTATCCATTCTTTCTCGGGCAACATGTACTTATCATCAGTATATAAAGCAATAATAATAAAATTGTTTCTCATATATTCCTGCACTTTAGGGTCGGACCATACCTCCGCCTCCATTTTCTTGCAATTGGAACAGGCATGCCCCTTGATATCGAGAAAAACAGGCTTATTCATCTTTTTAGCACAAGCTAACCCCTCCTGATAATCGAAATATCCATTCAAATCATATGGCAACTCAAGAAAATTGGAATAGCTTGGCGTCGCACATGAATTATTAGGTTGACTTGATATTGCATTATTTGACGACGAAAACAAACTATGTTTTGAAACCGGTGGCAGCATCGACGAAATTCCAGTGAGCGGAGCGCCAAAAAGTCCGGGAACAAGGTAGGCTACAAATGAAAAAGTAGCAATTGCCAGAAACAAACGTGGAACACCAATATACGGCAGATCGCTGTCGTGCAAAAATTTAATTCTACCCATCAGATAAAATCCCAGCATTGAAAAGACCACAATCCATATTGAAAGATATACTTCGCGTGGAAGCATATTAAAATGATAGGTAGAGTCGATGGCAAGTAAAAATTTCAAACTGAATGCCATCAGTACAAATGCGAATACTACTTTAACCGAATTAAGCCATGAACCACTCTTGGCAAGCTTTTTCATCATGGCCGGCGAAATAGCAAAAATCACAAACGGAATGGCAAATGCCAGCGAAAAACCAAACATTCCAATTATCGGCTTAATAAACATTCCTTTGGAAGCTTCAACCAAAATAGCGCCAACAATTGGTCCGGTACACGAAAAAGAAACCACCACTAAAGTTAACGCCATAAAAAATGCGGCCAGATATCCACCTTTTTCGGCCTGCTGATCAATTTTATTCGTTAATGAACCGGGCAAAACAATCTCGAACATCCCGAAAAAAGAGGCAGCAAACACCATAAACAAGGCAAAGAAAATAAGATTCGGAGCCCAATGAGTACTTATTACCGAGGTAATGTCGGCACCCGATCGGGTAACAGCAACCAGAACACCAATCATCGTATATATGAAAATGATCGAAAGACCAAAAATGATACCCTTTAATATTCCGGCAGTTCTATTCCCCTCACCTCTCATAAAAAAGCTCACCGTCATCGGAATCATTGGATAAACGCAAGGGGTAAAAATACCAGCTATACCGGCTAAGAATGCAATCAGAAAAAAACTCCAAAGTGAACCATCTTCAATAGGATCTGACATTTCAGGCGTATTAACCGGAAGACTGGATTTTATTGTACCCGATGTATCAACTATTGGTTTTATTTCAGTTGATGCCAGCGTGTGTATTGATGTGTCAATGGCTCTCCTTTCATCCATCAACGAGTTTGAGGACATAGAGGCAACTCCAGTTGATGGAATGGCAAAACTAAACTCTATTTCTTTGGGTGGAAGGCATTTTTCGTCATTACAACACATAAACTCTACTGTGCCTTTTACGACAGATAATTCAGCCGATTTTGCTTTAATCTTCTGTACGAAAACTGCTTCCCTTGAAAAAGTAGTTAAATTAATCTTGAAAGTCGGATCAAACTTTACATTGGCCTTCGATAATTCCTTCGTTTTTTCAACCAACTCGAACAAATTGTTTTTTTCGAAATGAAACGAAGTCGCAATTGGTCCACCTTCGGGAATATTCTGACTATAGAGATGCCATTTATCTTCAATTTTAGCTGTAAACTTTAAATTGAATAAACCTGTTCCTGCCCGTTCCAACTTAAACGACCATTTTATTGGATCTACAATCTGTGAAAAACCTAAGTGAGAGAAAAGCAGAAAAGCGAATAACAACAATGATGACTTCTTCATAAGTGGGTGGTTCAGCTAATATAAATTCAATGTCAAAATTAGTGATTTTATAATTCAGCGATACAAATTTTATCAATTGTAGTTAACATTCTAAAAAATAAGATGTTCAAATTTACAAACTAATACAATACAAAACCCCAACCCCTAAATTAGGGGCTATAACTGGTTCGAAGCAGTTATAGCCCCTTTTCAAGGGGTTGGGGTTTGTTTAACAAATTTGGGATTAATTAATAACAAAATGAGGATCTCCTTTAAAAGGAAATCCTCATTTTCGAAAATTTAAAATTTTCAAAGAATCTCTTCATCATCTCTATCATAGAAATGATGTTCCAGGTAGGTATACGACGGTACCGCAATGATGCGTACCCAACATCTAAGCTTTACTGACCACTGCAACCTTTTTGATCGAAGTCCTTTCAGAAGGTAGGCTGCAACGTAAGGATGAACCTTAATTGTTATATACCTCAATGCCTGATTATTTACCAGGAATGAAATATTATTAAAAATCTCTTCTTCAAATACAATGTTTGGCGATATATCACCCGTACCACGACAGGTTGGACATTTTTCAAGCGTTTGTACGTTCAATTCGGGACGCACCCTTTGACGGGTAATCTGCATCAATCCGAATTTGCTTAATGGAAGAATATTGTGTTTGGCGCGATCAGAAGCCATTGCTTCCTTTATTTTTTCGTACACAAGTTGTTTGTGTTCCGAGTCGTGCATGTCAATAAAATCGATCACAATAATTCCACCCATATCACGGAGCTTGAGTTGTCGGGCAATCTCAAATGCAGCTGCTATATTAACATCCGATGCATTGCTTTCCTGATCCGACCCGGTTTTTGACCGGTTTCCACTGTTCACATCAATTACATGAAGTGCTTCAGTATGCTCAATAATAAGATAAGCTCCGTTTTTAAAGGATACTGTTTTACCGAACGAAGTTTTAATTTGCTTATCAATACCAAACTTCTCGAAAACGGGAATGTTTCCCGTATGAAGCTTTACAATCTTCTCCTTTTCAGGAGCAATGGTACTGATATAGTCTTTAATTTCGTTACAAATATGTTCGTCGTTAACGGTAATGCTGCTAAACGACCCGTTAAGCATGTCGCGAAGAATAGCCGAGGTACGGCTCAATTCACTTATAATTAGCTTTGGCGGTATAATACCCTTGATATTCTCAAAAGCATTTTCCCACTTATTCACGAGTGAATTTAATTCTTCATCAAGTACAGCAACTTTTTTCCCTTCGGCAACAGTACGTACAATAACTCCGTAATTCTTAGGCTTTATGCTTTGAATTAACTTTTTAAGTCGCGTCCTCTCTTCCTGCGAAACAATTTTTTGTGATACAGATACTTTGTCTGAAAAAGGTATCAAAACCAAATGCCGTCCTGCAATTGAAATCTCTGAACCCAATCGCGGGCCTTTTGTTGAGATGGGTTCCTTTGCAATTTGAATCATTACCATCTGACCCGATGTTAACACGTCGGAAATTTTCCCGTTTTTGTCAATATCAGGCTCGTTCTTAATTTTCGAAAGGGGAATAATTTTTCCTTTCTTATTAAGAGCGGCTTTCAGGTATTTATTTAATGATTGAAATTGAGGTCCCAGATCAAGATAATGCAGAAATGCATCCTTCTCATAGCCAACGTCTACAAATGCAGCGTTAAGGCCAGGCATAATTTTCTTTACCTTCCCCAAATAAATATCACCAACCGAGAACTGAAGATTGCTTTTTTCCTTATTTAACTCGATTAATTGCTTATTTTCGAGCAAGGCTATAACAATTTCAGAAGCTGTTACATCAATAACCAATTCGTTACTCACAACTCCTTCACTTTACTAGAAGAATTTAAAACTAATGGGATATAAATGTAAGAAACCTAAAGTTCCGACAGAGCTTTAGGTCTTTCTTACATTATTGTCAGCCAATAAGAATAATTACTTTTTCTTCTTATGCCTATTTTTTCTTAAACGTTTTTTACGTTTATGGGTTGCCATTTTATGTCTCTTCCTTTTCTTTCCGCTTGGCATAATTAACTTTTTTTTTACGTATTAATTCAAATTATTTTACGTTTACCTTCACTTTGCCAACGAAAGATTTTGCTGGTTTGAACGACGGAATAAAATGTTCCGGAATTATGATTGTTGTGTTTTTCGAAATATTACGAGCAGTCTTTTTTGCACGTTTTTTAACGATAAAACTACCAAAACCTCTAAGATACACATTCTTGTCTTTTACTAATGCATCTTTTACGCTTTCCATGAAAGATTCAACTGTTTTTTGAACAGTGATTTTTTCAATTCCTGTTGATTTGGAAATTTCGTTTACAATATCTGCCTTTGTCATTTTAAAAAAGCTTTAATTATCAATGGTTTAACTATGTTCTATTTTACGAACTGCAAATATATCTGATTTCTGTTGATTATTGAAACACAACAGGAAAAATTTTGTTATTATTTCAATTTTTTGTTGTGCAAACATATAAAAAAATGTCGATAAGTAGTATATTCATCAACTGGTACTTACAAAATAAACGCAATTTACCCTGGCGGCATACGCAAAACCCTTATAATATATGGGTTTCCGAAATTATTATGCAACAAACCAGAGTTGCTCAAGGTCTGGATTATTACCATCGGTTTCTTAACAAATTTCCAACACTTGAATCACTTGCAAATGCTGATATAGAAGAGGTTTTGAAGGTATGGCAGGGTCTGGGATATTATTCACGCGCAAGAAATCTTCATCAGGGAGCAAAATATGTTTTACAACAATATTCGGGCATTTTACCTGCGAATTTTATCGATTTATTAAAAATAAGAGGAATAGGAGAATATTCTGCTTCAGCAATAGCTTCGTTCGCCTTTAATTTACCGTATGCGGTTGTTGATGGCAATGTAAATAGAGTTATTTCACGAATTTATGGTATTTACGAACCTATTAATTCTTCCCATGGAATGAAATTGATACGTGATATTGCCCTTAAAATTCTTGACGCAAAACAACCTGGTATTAACAATCAAGCAATCATGGAATTTGGCGCTATTCAGTGTATAGCCGTAAAGCCCGATTGTAAAATCTGTCCTCTTAAAAATGAGTGCCATGCCTTTATTCACGATAAGGTGGAAATTCTTCCGGTTAAAACCAAAAATCAGAAAATCAGGAATCGTTATTTTTATTATCTGGTAATTTCATACCATCATAGTATTATAATGCAAAAACGTGTTGAAAAAGATATTTGGGAAGGACTTTATGAATTTCCTCTAATAGAAACCGACAACCCTGTAAATATTAAACATATACTTCAACACGACTACTGGTTCTCTATGTTTCAAAATTCTCCGGTCACTATTACACATCAATCCAATGAATACAAGCACATTCTTAGTCATCAAAAAATACATGCTACATTTATACATATTTTAATGGATATTCTTCCGGAACAAATTGCCACCCAATTGGTTATCATTAATAAAAAGGACATTGAAAAGTTCCCGGTTTCGAAGCTTATAGAGAATTACTTAACAGAAATTCAATTAATATAATACCACAATTTAAATTTTAACTATTTTTACTGTACTTAAAAAACCAATATGATCAACAAAGTAATCTTAGTAGGGAGGGTCGGAAAAGACCCTGAATTTCGAAATCTGGACAATGACCGGTCGATTGCCCGTTTTACACTTGCCACCAGCGAAACCTACAAAAACAAAAGCGGTGAAAAAATTACCAATACCGAATGGCATAATCTGATAGTTTGGCGTGCGCAAGCCGAATTTGCAAACAAATACATTAAAAAGGGTGCTCTGATTTATGTGGAAGGTAAAATTCGTAGCCGCACGTGGGACGATAAAGATGGTATCAAGCGTTACACAACTGAAATTGAAGTTGAAAACTTTCAGATATTAGGTCAAAAAGTCGGAGAACCTAGTCAATCCATTGAAACGACAATTACACAAAACCCAACATTCGCAGGAAATGTGTTTGTGCCTGAAGGCGATTTTACAGATAAAACGAGCGGCGCCGACGAATTGCCATTCTGACCTATAACCCATATCCCATATTTTGGAAACAGAAACAAATTTACAAAGTTTAATTACTTCGTCAGATATTAATTTACAACAATTTACACCTGAAATCGCAGCAGGAATAATGGCTGCAATTATGTTATTAATATTCGCAGCCATTATTTCCGGAGCCGAAATTGCATTTGCCTCATTTGGAGCTTCCGACAAATCGAAATTTGAAAAAACTAAATTTTCAGGGAGATCAAAAGCAATTAAATTTCCGGAACACCCGGAAAGGCTATTTGCATCCTTACAAATTGCAGGGCTTCTTTTTAAAACAGCATTTATTGTCTGCTCCTCCTTCATTGCATTTCTGATAGCTGACAATTTCATGCACTCTGCTTTTGGCCTATTTGCATTTATATTTTTTGAAACTGCTGCGATAATGATCTTTACAGAAATTTTACCCAAGACATTCGCTAACCTTAATGCTGAAAGATATTTATCTGCAACATTTTCTATCATCCGTCCGGTGATATTTTGCCTTGGACCAATGGGGAAAGCATTTTCATCCATCACAATCGCATTTAACCGATCATTTGTTCCAAATAGTGCAGCTATTTCATTAAATGATTTGACCAATGTGATAGACCTGGCAAAAAACAAATATTCTGATGACGAAGAAATTTTAAAAGGAATAATTAAATTTGGTAGCATTGATGTGAGTGAGATTTTAAAACCACGGATAGATGTCATTGCCTTGGATTTGACCATGACGTTGAATCAGGTTTTAAGCGTGGTTATCGAATCAGGCTATTCCAGAATTCCCATATATGCCGGAAATTTTGATAATGTTAAAGGTATTCTTTATGTTAAGGATCTGCTGCCTTTTATTAACGAGAAAGACAATTTTCGTTGGCAAACCCTAATCCGCCCACCGTATTTTATTCCCGATACTAAAAAAGTAAAAGAACTACTTACTGAATTTCAGACAAACAAAAACCACATGGCTGTTATTGTTGATGAATACGGTGGAACACTCGGCATTGTTACTCTCGAAGATATTCTGGAGGAAATTGTGGGGGAAATATCAGATGAATCGGATGAGGAAGAAAAACGGTACGTTCAAATAAGTAAATACTTATATTTATTCGATGGCAAAACTTTGCTCAACGACTTTCATAAAATACTTCAAATCAAAAGTGATATATTTGACGACATAAAAGGTGATGCCGAAACTCTGGCAGGATTAATCCTTGAACTAAAAGGTGAAATCCCCGCCAAAAATGAACAAATTAGAATTCCGCCCTTTACATTTAAAATTGAAGCTTCCGACTCACGCAGGATAAAACAAATTCGTGTGATAATCGACGAAAATGAAAAATGATGAAAATGAAAAATCTGTTCTACATAATACTATTTTTAGGTATAGTCAATTTCAGTTGCAATAACAATTACACTCCAAAACCTTATGGATATTACCGAATTGATTTTCCCGATAAGAATTACAGGCTTTTCGACAGCATCCAATTCCCTTATTCATTTGAATATCCAACTTATGGAAAAATAGTAATCGATGCCGATAAAAATGCTGAGCCCTACTGGATAAATATTGAGTTCAAAAAATATAATTGTAAGTTATACCTTAGCTATAAACCCATAAAAAAAGATGTTTCCCAATTTATTGAAG
>JANXXY010000209.1 GCA_025350365.1 Bacteroidales bacterium
CTATTTCGATTTATTTTTTTACTGACCATCCTGTTTTAAGTCCAAGTACAAACCACCCTAATGCTATGGCGCCTATGCCGAAAAGGGTGTCTCCGAAAACCCGCATCCAACGGAAGTTATTTAATACAGGATCCTGCATGAATTCTGCTGATCGGGCATACCACATACCGTATTTAACACTTGCCACCGTTTGCAGTAAACCAACAGGTAATACACTTATTAAAACCATAAGCATTAATCCGATATTGATTGACCAGAATGCAAATCGGATAACGCTGTCTTTCCAGACGTATTTAGCTGTTAAACCTTTCAATACAAATAACATTAAACCGATACCGAGCATTCCGTAAACACCGAACAAAGCAGTATGACCATGCACAGCAGTTGTATTTAGTCCTTGCATGTAATAAAGTGCAATTGGAGGATTAATAAGGAAACCGAAAACGCCGGCGCCAACTAGATTCCAGAAAGCTACAGCGATGAAACAATAAATGGGCCATTTATATGAAACAATCCATTCCGTCGATCGACTTATTTTCATGTTATGCCACGCTTCGAATCCCATAAATACCAACGGTACAACTTCCAACGCACTAAATGATGCCCCTAATGCAATTACGGCAATAGATGTACCAGTGAAATATAAATGATGGAAAGTTCCTATAATACCTCCTGAAAGATATACAATGGTAGAGAAAAGCACTGTTGATGTTGCAAATCTGATTTTTAATAATCCCATGCGTACGAATAGGAAGGCAATTACCACAGTTGCAAATACTTCAAAAAATCCTTCTACCCAAAGATGCACAACCCACCAACGCCAATATTCAGCGATTGATAGATTTGTTTGGCGACCCCACATTAGTCCTGCTCCATAAAAGGCTGCAATAGCAATGGACGCGATTAGAAACATGGTTAGCAATTGCCGGTTTTCATTCGGCTGACGCAAAGCGGGTAATAGGGCTCTTATCATTAATACTAACCAGATTATAAGCCCGACAAACAAAAATATTTGCCAAAACCTGCCTAAATCAACATATTCGTATCCCTGATGACCAAACCAGAAGTTCTGAACCAAGCCCAGCTTTTGCATTATACCAAACCATTGGCCTGCCAGAGATCCAACCACAATAATTAAAAGTGAGAAGAAAAGAAAATTTACTCCAAGCTTTTGAAATTTTGGCTCGTAACCTGAAACAGCTGGTGCAATATATAATCCTGTTGCTAACCAAGATGTTGCGATCCAGAAAATAGCCAATTGCACATGCCAGGTGCGGGTAACGGAGTAAGGTAGAAAATCGGCCAACGGAATTCCATAGAATCCATTTCCCTCCACACCATAATGTGCAGTTACAATTCCCATTAGGATTTGAACAAGGATTAACCCGCAAACGATCCAGAAATATTTTAATGTTGCTTTCATCGATGGTGTTGGCATAAAGCCTGAGAGTGGGTCATTTTGAGGTAGTGACAAAGCAAGCGAATCTTCGTCCTTGTTGCGGGCATAATAAAATCCAAGTAAACCAATACCCAAAACTAGCATAACTACGCTAAAACCAGTCCAAAGAATAAGCGACGGAGCAGGCTTGTTACCTACCATTTCATCAGGAGGCCAATTATTTGTATAGGTAATATCCTGACCAGGCCGCTGCGTGATGCACGCCCATGATATCCAAAAAAAGAAACCATTCATTTTATGCATTCGTTCCGGATCCTTAATGCTATTTGTTTTAATAGCATATGCCGAACGAGTGGCCGCCATTGAAGGATCGTCCATAAAAAGCCTGGTGTAATATATGCTAAGCGCTTTGATTGCACTGTCTCTTACAGTCGAAACTATTAATAATTTTGTTTTGGGATCATACGTATTGGTTCTTAATTCTTTCTGAATCCTTATCTGATATACGGCTTTCTTCTCATTATCAAGCGAATTGTAATCAGTGTTGAACTCGGCTTTTGCCCAGTAGTTTAGTATAAACATTGCTTCGCGATGAAGCCAGTCCGCTGACCAATCGGGAGCTACATAAGAACCATGCCCCCATACAGTACCAACTTCCTGTCCACCCATTGATTGCCATACATTTTGTCCATCCTTTATTTCCTGATCTGTAAAAACCACATTCCCATTTTCGGTTATTATTTTTTCAGGTATGGGAGGGGCTTTATGATATATCTCAGTGCCATAATAGACCAATACACTGAATGATATTACCATAACTGCAGTAAATCCAATCCAAAGTCGACGTGTTTTCATAAATTAGTATTAAGTTAATAGTTGTGCTACAATATTTTATTTTTCTGGTACTAATTAATAGGTGATAAGTTAGCGTAATAATGTATTTAAGTATATAAATACCAAAATAAAGAATATTATTTCAAATTATCAATAAAAGTACCTAAAAAAAGACAAATAAGTCTGAATTTATTTTCGAAGAATACATTAAAATTTTGAATTAGAATACTATAAAAAAGGTAAGAGATTTTCGAAAAATAATAACTAGTTTTAAAAATCAATTTTAATTTTGCAATCTTTTATAAAAACATACAATTTTACTATGGGAAGAGCTTACGAATACCGAAAGGCCAGAAAGATGAAACGATGGGGAAGTATGGCCATAACCTTTACGAAGCTGGGCAAGGAAATAGCAATGTCAGTGAAAACAAATGGACCTGATCCGGCTGCAAACTCGCGTTTGAGAGTGCTCATTCAGAATGCTAAGGCCGCAAACATGCCGAAAGAGAACGTAGAACGAGCCATAAAAAAAGCCTCGACGAAAGAACAAGAAGATTATAAGGAAGTGATATACGAAGGATACGGACCGTTTGGTATTGCTGTATTAATTGAAACTGCAACCGATAATTCAACCCGCACGGTAGCAAACATTCGTATGTATTTTAATAAATACGGCGGTTCAATGGGGACTTCAGGCAGCGTTGCTTTTTTATTTGAACATAAATCAGTATTTAAGGTAAAGCCTAAAGAAGGTTTGGATTTGGAGGAACTGGAATTGGAAATGATTGATTTAGGTGTTTCGGTGATTTTTGCCGAAGACGAAACAATAATTATTTATGGTGAGTTTGAATCATTTGGCTCAATACAGAAATATCTTGAAGAAAATAAATTCGAAATCATCAGCGCTGAATTCGAACGAATTCCTACGGAGACTAAAGAATTGAATGATGAACAAATTGCCGGCATTGAAAAATTGCTGGAAAAAATAGTAGAAGATGAAGATGTTATAAATGTTTTTCACACGATGAAATAAGGAATTTTAGATTTTAGATTTACGATTTTAGATTGTTAATTCATTTTTATTTTAACACGATCAACCTTTTAAAACGCTCCTTAATTAGGATGCAATTATGCGGAATGAAGCTGTTGTCCTTTTTTAATAGGTTGGTGCTTAATACTATATCAAATAAATCTAAAATCGTAAATCTAAAATCATTTTGAAATATCAATTTTTATATTTTTATTTTAACACGATCAACCTTCTAAAACCCTCCTTAATTAGGATACAATTAAGCAGAATGAAGCAGTTATTGCCTTTTTTTAAGGGGTTGGGGTTTAAAACTATATCAACTAAATCTAAAATCGTAAATCTAAAATCATTTTGATATTGCAATCTTAACTTTTTTCTTTTTAATGGCCTCATTTTTAGTTAAATCTAGCACCGAATTAACTTTTCCCCATTTAACGGCTGCATACGAAACAAAATCAAGTACTTCAATCAATCCCAAATCATCCTTTTGAAGTTTTCCCTTTTGTAACAGAAAACCCACGATATCTGTTTTATTTATTTTATCCTTTTTGCCAGCACTAAAATATAGAGTTACCCATGCCGGAGGTTCCGGAAGTTCAACTGTGGAAGGCAGTTCAGTATATTCAGGTTCATTCTTAATAAATGGAGGCATATATTCATCCTGCCCTAAAAGTAAGTATGCTGTTCCGTTAGCTTTCATCCGAGCGGTACGTCCGTTTCGGTGAATCCAAATTTTTTCGTCTCCGGGTAACTGGTAGTGAATGATATTCCGTATTTCGGGAATGTCGAGTCCCCGTGATGCTAAATCGGTTGTAATAAGCAAACGATGACTGCCATTGCGAAATTTAATAAGA
>JANXXY010000215.1 GCA_025350365.1 Bacteroidales bacterium
CAAACTTGATAAAGTAATTATTACAAAGGAAGGTTCAAGTACCCCTTTCCTAACAGATGACTCAACGGCAAAGAATAAGAATGATTATACTTTTTCTTATTTGATTACTGGAATCGCAGTTGATACCTACATTAATGTTGATATATATGATTTGAATGGCGGTAAGAAAAGCGTGAGATTTTTAATTCACAAGGCTTAACCGATCTACTGCCCCAGTACGCTGTATAGCCAATAAGTTTTAATGGTATGTGATGCTCATCTCCCACATCACGTTCAGTACGTATGTGCAATATTATTACCAGAAATTTGTAAAATTAAGTTTTAAATATTATGTTTGTAACATAAAGGTTACATATAGATAACTTTCCGTTACATTTAAAACTTAGGATTATGGAGACTTCATTAATTGAACAGTTTGACAAAGCAAGATATAGCTTGATTAAGTGGCTAACTGTTGGATGGACTATTTGGTATGGTACATTTATCGCAAAGAATCTTATAAATAATAAATTAATCGTTTGGTTTATAATGGTTGTAGGATTTATTGGTTGGATAATGTTTATAGTAAATCTTACTAAATACACGAGATTAGGAAAAAAAATCAATTCTGATAGAAAATTAAAAGAAGCATTAAATAATGAAATGCATCAGTTTTATAAATACAAATCTTCCTTTTGGGGTTTTTGTATAATTATTGCCACAAATAGTATCTTTTTGGTGATTTTATTCTTTCATCAGATATCGGCTGTGCTTGTTTGTGAGCTTACTCTATTTTTTGGTATATTATCTTCTTTAATTGCAGTATTAGTATACAATAGAGGCTAATATGGATAATTGTGAATTACGGAACCAGATAAAGGTTCAACGTGCAATAAAAAATATAACTCAAGAAGAACTTGCTGTTAAGATTGGGGTAACAAGGAAAACCATTAATACAATTGAAAATGGCAAATTTGTTCCTTCAACTATTTTAGCAATTAAAATGGCTAGATTTTTTGCGATTAAGGTTGAAGAATTATTTGATTTGATTGAAAAATAAATACTGGCTACAATAAAATGAATTTCATGTTTTGGCTTGTAACCCAAATGAAGTCCTACTTATTGTCAGTAAGCAATATAATAACGACAACACATTAAAATATAGATAGTTATCGTATATTTGCGGAGATATTAAAATTGTGAGCAATGAGAACAATACAGCTATATATTCCAGATGAGGTTGATTTGAAAGATTGTGATTTTTCGATGATAATCGCTTCAAAATTATATGAGGACGGGAAGTTATCCTCAGGACAGGCAGCGGCAATTGCAGGATTATCCAAGAGAGCATTTATTGAATTATTAGGCAGATATGGAGTTTTTGTATTCAGTACATCATTGTCTGACTTAGAATTAGATATAGCCAATGCATAAGATTGTTATTTCTGATACAAGTTGTCTAATCCTTTTTCATAAAATAGGAGAATTGGATTTACTTCGAAAAGTGCACAATTCAGTTTCAACGACACCTGATGTTGCGTAGGAATTTTCTGAGAAATTACCTGACTGGATAATAATTGAAAGGGTAAAAGATAAAAAGTATCCGGAATTTCTCGAAACACAAGTTGATTTGGGAGAAGCAAGTGCGATTGCTTTGGCAAAAGAAATGGAGTCTCCTTTAATATTGCTTGATGATTTGAAAGCTAGAAAATTAGCATCTAAATTAAATTTAAAATTTACAGGCACGCTAGGTGTTATAAACAAGGCAAAGCAAATAGGAGCTATAGAAAAGGTAAAACCGCTAATTGATAAGTTACAGGCGACCAATTTTAGAATTTCTGGAAACATAATTACTGAGTTGCTCAGAAAAAATAATGAAATTGCTAGCCGTTAATATGCTATATAAAATAGTGCGGTTTAGTTAGTTGATTAAGTGTGTTGCCTTTCTGCATTTTTTGTGCATGCCGACAGGGACATCGCTTCGGTCGTCCATGAAATTTATATAGCCGTCATTGCGTGTAATTAAATAAAAAAAATGCTCATACTAATTGGAGACAAGGAATTTAAGTTTAAAAAGGATGCCTTATTATTCTACAGGGAGATTCTAAACTCTTATAAATGCGGAGATATCTCCTTTTTTCAATTCGCTCATGGAAATAAGTTTTTGGGCTGCGAAAATACAATTTTTTAGACAATACTTTCGTCGAAACTTATTTTAACAAACAGCCCAAACAGAAAGCAGACGGATAAAAAGGCAAACACCGATATGGTTGTTGGAGCATGAAAAAAACTGATTTTTGTTACAAAATCCATCACCTGGCTTAGGAGTGCATAAAACGGGTTGAGTGCGAAAAAAACCACCAAGCCCAGAAGATACGCTACGTATAGTATCCAGGTATGCTTTGGTGTCAGGGGCAGCTTATGTATAATTTTCTTCGAAAAGCCATCGTCGGCAATTTCGGTTTTGTGTTGCTTAAAGTAAGCGTGTAAGGTATCGTCAAATGGATCGTTCATAGCCCGAGTTTTTAAAATGGGTAGCCAACTTTTCTTTTCCACGCAAAATATACGATTTTACGGTGCCTAAAGGACAGCTCATGATGTGTGCAATTTTTTCGTGTGTCATATCCTCCATATAAAACAAAAGTACTGCAGTTTTTTCTTCGTTGCGCAAAATTTTTAACGAATCGTAAATATCCATGTTTTTATGAATCGTGTCCGATGGATCGTGTTCGTACCCGGTATGCAATTCAGCCAAATTCATGCCTGTTTCCAGATTTGTTTTTTTTGTATGGTCGTAAAACACGTTGTACGAAATACGGTACAGCCAGGTGGAAAACCTGGCTGCACCCCTGAAACTGGTAATATGAAGATAAGCCTTTATAAATGCTTCCTGCGATAGGTCGTCGCTAAGTTCCCTGTTACCCAGCGTTAACTGCATAAAGAACCGCCTGATAGCGCTCTGGTATTTCACTACCAGGGAATCGAACGCCCGTTTGTCATTAAACAGGACAACCCTGGTAACCAGCAACAAATCATCGGCCTGGCTCATCGTTTTGTTTCTGTTTTTTTTCAATAAAATGGATGATCAAATGTGCAGTTCCTGTAAACAAGGGTATAAACCCAACGGCCCAAATTCCTTTTTTCATAAAAATACTAAGAAATAATATGAGACCTAAACCAATACCAATCTCTATGATTCCTTTACTTAGCTTCGAAGAATTGTTATGTTCTTCATGAAGAAATTCTTTCGGAATATCCTTTCCCAGCTCGGCATATTTTAGAAAAACTTCATTTCTTCTTTGCTTTAACTTATAAAAAAAGACAGTAAAAATTAGTAACATAATAATACAAGTTAAAAAACTGGAAACTGGAATAAACACTTCAGCTCTGTCTTTCCCGGACTGAGACTGGCTGCGTTGAGCTTCAACTTTCTCCATCTCCAACTCAAAAATTTGATGAGCATTGAGCTTTGAATAGGCCGACGATGAATCAATAACAACTTTTTTTATCGAATCTTTTTGCTGTTGTGCAAAGGCACCGGCAAAGACAAACACAAGAAACAATGTAAACATCAATATTTTTTTCATAATCAATAAATTTAACAAGTTTAACAATTTTAAACATTAGACGGAACGAGGGGAGGATTTAGATTCACGAAGGATGATTTTTGGGAAATTAAAGTATTGAGTCCAATCCGAAAAGTCATTTTATCCCTTTTCTGTCATTCCGGCGTAGGTCGGAACGGCAAAGCTCTCACCGGAGGTAATCCTTAAAATTCAGATCTTTATAGATTCTGGTTTTCACCGGAATGACAATACTGGGGCTTTTTGGAGTAGACTCAAGTATTATTTAGTTCTTTTGAGTTCATCTCCTTTTGATGCGTTGTAGCACAGTAAATAAAATGACTTCAACTCCTCAGTTGAATTTATATCCCAAATTGGGATACACTGTTTATTTTTTATATCTTTGCAACATGAGAATTATTGCATTTAGAACTATAAGAAAGTTTTATGAGAAATCCGAATGCTCTGATTCAGAAGCTTCATTGAGAGCTTGGTATCATGATGCCAGAACGGCTGAATGGGAAAACTCAAATGACTTGAAAAACCAATATAAAAATGCCAGCATCGTCGGAGACGGAAGTGTGGTTTTTAATATTAAGGGCAATGATTACAGATTAGTAGTTGCGATTGATTATGAATTTCAAGTGATTTTCATAAGATTTATTGGAACACATATACAGTACGATAAAATTGATGCTAAAATGATTTGATTATGGATATTCGACCAATTAAGACAGAACAAGATTACAATACTGCTATGAGCAGGATTGAAGAATTGTGGGGGGCAAAAAAGGATAGTAATGAAGGTGATGAATTAGACTTACTAGTAACCATAGTTGAATCATACGAGTTGAAACATTATCCCATAGCACCACCTGACCCGATAGATGCAATTAAATTTCGAATGGAGCAAATGGGAATGACAAGTGCTGATATGATAAAATACCTTGGCAGTCAAAGTCGAGTAAGTGAGATTCTTACTAGGAAGAGAAGTCTGACTTTGGGTATGATAAAATCTCTATACAAAGGATTAAAGATACCAGCGGAAATTTTATTGGCTTGATTTTTATATTGATTTTCTTCGTGTCCTTGTGTCTTTGTGTTCATTATTTTCTTTAATTTTTAATGCCTTTGCCCTGTTTTGAAGCCTCATGTTTGGCTGATTTCATATAATTCAATACCTTCGCCTTCTAAATATTTTTAACCACGAAGGCTCGGAGACACAAAGAATAATACACCTTACTTTGTGCACCTTAGCGTCTTAGTGCCTTCGTGGCAAAAATTACTCCTTTGTAAAACACTCGTATGGCTGAAGATAACAAAATAATTTTTTCAATGGTGGGGCTTAGTAAGACCTATCCTCCCCAAAAAAAGGTTTTGAATAACATTTACTTGTCGTTTTTCTATGGCGCTAAAATCGGTATCATCGGTTTAAATGGCTCTGGTAAATCGTCATTGCTCAAAATCATTGCAGGTGTTGAAAAATCGTTTCAGGGCGAAGTGGTTTTTTCACCGGGATATTCGGTGGGATACCTTGAGCAGGAACCCAAACTTGACGAAACCAAAACAGTAAAGGAAATAG
>JANXXY010000263.1 GCA_025350365.1 Bacteroidales bacterium
AACCAATTCATTCACCAAAGTTGGTGGAGAACCAATCTGAAAATAAAAAAAGCCACCTGTATATCAGGTAGCTTTTATATCTAATTTGTTACATTTCTTATTTTCTATCAGCCACCAATGCAGCCCTGATCTTTGCATCCAGCTCGGCGCATAGTTCGGAGTTATCTTTCAGCAGTTGTTTAACGGCATCGCGGCCCTGTCCTAGTTTGGTTTCGCCATAACTAAACCACGAACCGCTCTTTTTAATAATTTCGTATTCAACACCTAGGTCGATAATCTCGCCTATTTTCGAGATTCCCTCTCCATATATTATATCGAATTCCGCAATTTTGAATGGTGGAGCCAGTTTATTCTTCACAATCTTCACCTTGGTGCGGTTACCCATTACGTCGTCACCTTCTTTAATCTGACTGAGACGACGAATATCAACACGTACCGATGAATAAAATTTCAATGCATTACCACCAGTAGTTGTTTCGGGATTTCCGAACATCACCCCAATTTTATCGCGCAACTGGTTGATAAATACGCAGCAGGTATTGGTTTTGCTGATATTGGCAGTAAGCTTGCGCAATGCCTGCGACATCAACCTGGCTTGTAAACCCATTTTGGAATCGCCCATTTCACCTTCAATTTCAGCTTTAGGAGTTAGGGCTGCCACCGAATCGATCACAATAATGTCGATTGCACCCGAACGGATAAGGGCATCGGTAATTTCGAGGGCTTGCTCACCGTTATCGGGTTGAGATATGTATAGATTTTCAACATCAATACCAAGATTTTCAGCATATAAGCGGTCGAAAGCATGTTCAGCATCGATATATGCCGCAATACCGCCGGCTTTTTGAGCTTCGGCGATGGCATGAATTGCCAGAGTGGTTTTACCCGACGATTCAGGTCCGTAAATCTCGATAACACGTCCGCGTGGATATCCGCCAATGCCAAGGGCTATATCAAGTGCAATGGAACCCGATGAAATAGATGGAACCAGAACTGTGGCACGGTCGCCCATTTTTAAAATGGTGCCTTTACCATAATCTTTATCAATTTTGTCGAGGGTGAGCTGCAGTGCTTTCAGCTTTTCCACATTGACCTCTTTTACCTTAGAATCTTTTCCTTCTTTGGAATTTTTGGTGTCTTTTGCTTCTTTGTCCATTTTTTAATCACTTTGTTTTTGTCAAACTTACATGATTTTTCTGAAAGGACAAAAAAGGATAACAAGTTAAGAGTTCAAAGTGGGCAAAGCCCTAACTCATAACTTTTCACTTCTCACACCTGCTCCAGAATTTGCTTCGCATGCTCCAACGTCTTTACCTTTTCGATCACCTTTTCGATAGCGCCAGTTTCGGAGATAATAAATGTAGAACGGAGGATTCCTTCATAACTTTTCCCATACATTTTTTTCTCGCCCCAGGCTCCGTAGGCCTGAATAACCGCTTTGTCGGTATCTGCAATTAGCCTGAAGGGCAAATTATGTTTCTGAATAAACCCCTGATGCGACTTTGTTGTGTCGGCACTTACTCCAATGATATCGTAACCATGCTCTTGCAAATCCTGATAGCCATCGCGCAAGCTGCATGCCTGGTCGGTGCAGCCTGGTGTGTTATCCTTAGGGTAAAAATATAATACTACTTTTTTACCTTTGTAATCCGATAAACTAATTGGTTTTCCATGCTGATCAATTCCGTTGATTTCGGGCGCTTTATCGCCAGGTTTAAGTGTTACCATAGAAAAATATATATTTTGAAGTATTAAGCAAAAAAATCCGGCAAGCCGAACTTAAAATAATTAAAAAACGAAGACACAAGTACACTAAGTGCTAATATTCTATAGTCAGAAGATATTTACCATGTCTTCTTCATTTTCATCGTTTAAACAAAATCTGCATAAGAAAGTTTATCTTTGTTTCCCGAAAAATGATTAGTTAGATAATGAAATTGCCTATTTGTTGTTTCTATTTTATTTTTGCTTTAACAGTACCAGTTTCGATTTTGGCACAATATACTCCGCAGGAAGAAGCCCTAACGCTTTTTGAAGACAATCAATATTCGGGGGCATTGCCAATATTCAAACGATTAACCTCGCTCTTTCCTAAAGATCCTCGTTATCAATATTATGTGGGTGTTTGCATGGTACAGTCGAATACGGAACTTAAAAAAGCGTTGGATTATCTTTCGTTTGCCGCTGAAAAAACGGTTCCTCGTGACGTGTATTTTTTTATAGGAAAAGCGCTCCTTTATCAGTATAAATTCAATGAGGCACTAGATGCATTTCTAAAATTTCAACAATTTGGAGAACGTAGCGAAAAGGAACGTTGGCAATGCGATAATCACATTGCCATGGCCCGAAATGGCCAGCGTTTGATTGAAAAAGAATGTAATGTTAATGTTTATAAGGCAGATACCATAAGTCGAAAGGAGTTGTTCAGCTATTACAACCGTTTTCTTGTGAGTGGAAAATTCAGGGAAATAGCCGACCGCAGTTTTCCGTTTGCCGAGTCAAAAGATCGCAGTACATGGAGGTTTGTGCCCTCTATGCTCAATAAAAACGAAGTGGTATACGAGAGTTCATCCACACCTGCCAGAAAGAACAGAGACCTGGTAACGGTAAGAAAAAACTCAGACGATAGCTGGTCACGACCTGAAAACCTCGGATCGGTAATTAATTCATCGTTTGATGAGGATTATGCTTATTTCAATGCCAGTGAGTCAGCCTTATATTTTGCTTCCAAAGGACATAACTCCATGGGTGGATATGATGTATTTAAATCAATATATAACCCCAATTCCAAAAGTTGGTCGGCTGCCATAAATCTAGGTTACCCGATTAATACACCATATGACGATTTTCTTTTTGTGCCATCTGACGATCAAACACAGGCAATGTTTACCTCGAACAGAGCCACTCATGGTGATAAGCTTGTGACCTATACCGTTTCATTTGAAAGGGATTATACTTATGGGGATATTCCGATGAAAGTGGATTTAAATAACAGGTCGAACTTTAGAATAATACCCAAACCCTTGGGTGAGAATTTTAAAAAGGAGACTAAGCATGAACAGGTGTATACGTCTGCGGGAATAGCCAAGAAATCAACAGGATCGAATGCTTATCCTGCTGTATTATTGCAACAGAAGGATTATAATGATCAGTTGAACAAGGCACTTCAATTTCAACTTCAAAGCGACTCGCTTAGCCGTGTGGCAGAAGATTTGAGACAAAAATCCCTGACGTCAAAAAATGAATGGGAAAAGGATCGTTGCCGGAAGGAAATTTTATTGCTGGACCAACGTTCAAAAGCAATGCAGCTAAAGGCTGATGAGTTTTATGAAAGAGCCAGAAAATATGAGTTGCAATATGCTGAAAGGAACGAAAATAGCGTACAAACGACAAAAATTAGTGAAGATAAGGTTCGTAAAGCGTTTAGGAAGAACGATTCTGGTAAATCTAAGCAATCTGAATTTAAAAATGTCTCATCTAAAAACTCCGAAAATAAACCGAACATCCCTACAAAATCTAAATCAACCCTTGTTTACGAGTTTAAAGTGATGGCAAAATCACCGTATACTTCAGTTGATCAAATACCTTTAAATCAACCCTTACCAGCCGGATTAATTTACAAGATACAAATGGGTGCGTTTTCCAAAATTATTGAACCTGATAGGTTTAAAGGCATTATTCCAATAAGCGGGGTAACTCTGCAAAAAGGAGCAGTTACCAAATATTACGCAGGTTTATTCAATCGGTTTGCTGATGCTGAAAAAGCATTGAATAGAATTAAAGAATTTGGGTTTGCCGATTCTTATATTGTAACCTTTTATGATGGTAAAAGCATCCCTATAAATCGAGCCCGGGAAATAGAAAACGACAAATAATAAAATACTTGGGTATTGTGTATGGTTATTTC
>JANXXY010000269.1 GCA_025350365.1 Bacteroidales bacterium
GCGGGATTAAAAAAAACACGTCCGGCTCAGGTAAAAAGGATAGAAACCGGATTACATAAATTGGGTACAGAACTATTAAATATCCGACTTTAAAAAAGAGGGATTAACAAATTGAAATAATCTTCACTCAATAAGTTCAAAATAAATCTCAAGTCTCTTTGTATTAGAATTTTTGCAAGAGACTTGAGATTTTTTCAATACATTAAAACTGATGAAAAGCTTGGGATACAAAAGCAAGTACTGTTGGCAGAGCTTCGCGCCAATAAACCCAACTATGGCCGCCATCGCGAATGCGGAACTCGTGCGGAATTTCTTTTTTACGCATCGCAATATGAACCAGTGAATTTCCTTCAAAAAGAAAATCATCGTCGCCACAATCAATATACCATCGCACAGCCTTTTTTTGGTCTTCGGGTATCTGACTAATCAAATCTAACGCGTTATGACGCTTATAATAATTAGCAATAACCGTTGTATCGGTGATAGTTATATTCTCCTTCTTCATCCGGGAAGTGGCTTCCTGTAATGTCAAAGGGCCAATATAAGCGCTCAGAGGGCAAGCCGATGAAAACAATTCAGGATGATGCAATGCATACATAAAAGTGGCTCCACCGCCCATCGATAAGCCTGCAATGGCGCGATATCGCTTCTCCGTTTTAACACGGTATTTCTGTTCAATATAGGGGATAAATTCCTTAAAGAAAAAATCCTCATAATTCCACTCACCGCTGATGCTGTTAAAATAACCCCGTTGACCGGTATTTGCATCGGGCATAATAATAATCATAGGAGTAGCCGTTCCTTCAGATATTGCCTTATCTGTAATCCTCAATACTTCACCGAATTGAACCCATCCGGTCTGATCATCACCTGCGCCATGTAACAGGTATAAAACGGGATAACTTCGTTGAGATGTTTCATAGTCAGGTGGCAGATAAACTGCAAATTTTCTTTCGCTTTTAAGAATTTTACTGGGCATGGACAAATTGTCGGATACCTTTCCCTGCTGTGCAGGCAATAAAGTAGACCCAATAAAAAGGACTACCGTAAAAAGAAACAATTTTTTCATAGGTAATTAGTATTTGAATAAGGAATAAAAATAAACATTATTTTCAAACACTTTTTATTTTTCTGATTATCCGGAGTAAGATATAATTTACTTTTATAGTTTATATTTATCAACCCCAACTAAGTTTTTTGTAACCCCAACCCCTTAAAAAAGGGGCTATAACAGTCCCCGATAAATTGGGAGTCTTAAAATAATACTTACAATTCTTGACTTGGAAAATAAAAAAATTGTTTTTAATTTTAAAACTTAACTATGTATTGCACTGTTAATGACCCTTTTTAAGGAGTTGGAGTTGTACTTTGCAAATTTAAAGACATTCCAATTATTTAATACGTTATTTAAAATAAACATCTTATACACTTTAGCTCGACGGCTATTCCTTAAAAAGGGGCTAAAACTTTGTTCGAACTTGTTATTGCCCATTTTCAAGGGGTTGGGGTTCAAACACAATAAAAGTCCTGTTCATTCTTTTATTTCAATTCGTCTAAAATCAGTTTCATAACTGCTTTAGCATCTGAGAAGTGGTGGCCGCCTTTCACTAAACATATTTTCAAGTTCATTTGCTGATGTGATGCATCGAATATTGGCGTTTCGTTGGCACCAAAAAAACAAAAAATGTTTGGTGCCGAAATCTTACCAATTTCAGCCACCACATCATAGTCATATTTACCATTGAAAGTTAGCATATCATTCAAATGAATAGTAAAATCCGAAGTTTGCGAAGGCGTAATAAGTGCTATTAATTTTATTTTTCCTTTCAAATCAGTTGGCAACCGATTCATTAAAAAGGGAATTATCTCGGCGCCAAATGAATATCCAACCATAATAATTTCCTTTTTATTCCACTCCTTTTGATACTTATACAATACAGGAACAATATCTTTCGTAAATTGATCGGGGTTCTTTTTCGACCAGAAGTATCGAAATGAATTTATTGCAACATAAGGAATTTTATTTTCCACATACTCATTGGCCATTTTAT
>JANXXY010000276.1 GCA_025350365.1 Bacteroidales bacterium
TCAGAGAAACTAATTGAAACGTCAGCTAATTCGAACCTTCTTTATTCGGAGGTAGAACTTCAGTCGAACAAAGAGTTTTATCGTTTTGATAATAATTCAAATAAAGGTTCATTAATATAATAATTTCCAGTACCAAGTTTAGCTTTTTTCAATAAACCATCCTCTGCTAATTTGTTTAAATAATTTGCAGCAGTTAATCTTGACACATTGAGGTCATTAACAATAAATTCAATCTTTGTATACGGATGTTTAAATAAATTATTTAATAAATCCTGACTATAAAACTTGTAATTATCCCGTAACTTATTTTTATAAGACAACATAAGCTCACGTATCTTTATAATTAAATCTATTGTTTCTTTTGAAGTCTCCTCAACTCCGTTTATCATAAAAAGAACCCACTCCTCCCATGAATTATTTTCTCTCACATCCTGTAATAATTTATAGTAATCTGATTTATGCTTTATTATATAACTACTTAAATATAAAATAGGTAAAGTTTGAAGTTTTGCAATTATTAAATAGAGTATATTAATGATTCTGCCAGTCCGTCCATTCCCATCATAAAAAGGATGTATACTTTCGAATTGAAAATGTATGATTGCCATCTTTATTAAGGGATCATAATTGCAAAAATCATTATCATTAATAAATCTTTCAAGGTTTGTCATTAAGCGGCTAATATCATTAAAATCTTGTGGTGGAATATAAATAATCTCACCAGTGGCTGCATTTTTCAATGCTGTACCTGGCAACTTACGAAAACCCGCCGTATTATCCTCCAGAATTTCTTGAACTTGCAATATTATCCTGTTAGTTAATAATCCACTAATTGAAGTCAATTCAAATCCCTTTTTTAAAGCAGTAATATAGTTTTGAACCTCTTTTGCATCTAACGATTTAAAAGAATTCAAATTTAATTCCGATTTATATAAATCATCATGTGTTGTAATGATATTTTCAATCGCTGAGCTATCCTTTGCTTCTTGTAGTGCTAACGTATTAATCAAAATACTCTGGTTGGGTATTGAGGATGCAATGCCCTTCAGTTCAGCTAAGGCAGCATGCGCTGAAGGTAAACTTTTCAAAATTATTTTCGTTTCTAAATCAATCGTTAACGGCAATTCTTGCAGCACCCATTTTTCCACATTGCCCATATTGTATAGAATTTTAATTTATCTATACAAACATAATCCATTATGTATAGATTTACAACTTTTCTTTACATTTATCATCAAACCGAAAAAATGCAATGAATGCGCAAAGGACACAAAAAACTTCAGTTGGCGCGAGAACGCGTGCTTCTCAATCTATTTAGCCTATCAATCTTATCGGTGCCCTCATAATTATTCACATAGGTATAGACGCTTAGACAGCCAAAATTTAGTATGTATGCCTACTTTTAATAAATACGGCGTAAACCCAACGGTTTTAAATGTTTATAGAAAATTTGCACAACATGAAAATTTCGACTCCAACGGAGTCGTACATCAGAAGGACTCGCTCATTACTATAAACATATTAACCCTCCGGGTTAAAGAACTAATTAACTTTTATAAATATAGTTGTTGACACAATCAATGTCAATCTATGGGATGATGTAGGTTCACAATTAATAAACACGGATTTGGTTAAGTCTTTTCAATTATAGTCAATTAATTAATTTGAGCGGTCTAAACGCCTATACCTTAAGGAAATCGGAATAAGCGTTTGGGTCGTAACCTTGGTAATTGGTCTTAAAAGAGTCGATTCCCAAGTTCATATCATAACGATTTTTGGATGTAGGCTTTTCCCCACA
Organism: Bacteroidales bacterium; assembly: GCA_025350365.1. Taxonomy (GTDB): domain Bacteria; phylum Bacteroidota; class Bacteroidia; order Bacteroidales; family JAAUTT01; genus JAAUTT01. Next base: position 1,799 of record JANXXY010000276.1, read on the forward strand.
TGATAAGGGATTACCATTCTGACTTTTTCCTTTTCATAGATTCGATGACTCCCTTTGCTACGGTTAAAACAAAGCCTGCTTTTAAAAGCAGGCTTTCGGCTTCTTTGGCATCAATAAGGGGCAACTTAGGCAAATTGAACCTCCAATGTCGTGGTTAATATTTCTTTGCTCAACAATTATTCGATTTCTTCACGTGGCACGACCTGTGCTACTTTAGGGATTAAGCAGGTTTAATAAAATACGCCCCGTAGCTGCAAATAAATAATTTACAGCTATGGGGCGAAAAATTAATTGGAATACTCTAATTATTGGTTAGGCTTCCGGTATAGCGGACCTGTTACTGGTAAAGGAGAGACAGTTAAATTAAATAAATTTCCTGTTGAACTACAACCGTTTGCATTTTTAACTACCATATTAAACTGATAATTACCTTTTAAAGTTGTTGTTGGTATTAAAATAGCCAAAGGACTAGCTGCCAAAAAAGCATTTGTGACTACTGTAAACCCAGGCATTGCAGGAGAACCAACCGTTATACTATATGATGTAGGAGTACCTGAAGTTGCTGTATATGGAAGGCTGAATGAATTAACACCTTCACAAACTGAGGCAATGGAGCCTACGGTTATGGTTGGCAATGCATTTACAATAAATGCTCCGGAAATTGCACTGGTAATATCTGCCCCACAGGTACTATGGACGATACAATAGTAATAAAGTGTACCCGAAACTGAAGCCGATGGAATATAGTTTGCACTAATAGCGCCGGTTATTAGTGTACCTCCTGAATTGCTTGCGCTTGCATTGCTATACCATTGATAGGTTAACGGCGCTGTTCCCGTAGCAATTACTGAAATTGCAGTAAAGCTTCCGCCAATGCATTGTGTTTGTGTTGCTGTTGACTGGCTGCTGATGGAAGTGGCTGGATTCACAATAAATGCACCGGAAGCTGCACTGGTAGCAGAACCACACGTTCCGCCAACAATACAATAGTAATAAAGTGTTCCTGCTGTTGTGGTTTGTGGTGTATAACTGGCTGTTTGCGCTCCATTGGCCACAGCTAGTGAAGTTCCTCCCGTGTTAGTGGCTATTGCATTGCTATACCATTGGTA
>JANXXY010000290.1 GCA_025350365.1 Bacteroidales bacterium
CCATAAAATTATTCAGATATTAACTGCCGAATTTTGTTGATGATGTATTTTTTTGTAAATTAATATTAAATAATTTCAATGTAAAGTATTTGTAATCGGCGGCCGTTTTAATGTTTAGTACTATAGTTAAAAAATGATGGACACAAATAAACTATCTGATCAATCAAATAATACAGTTCATGACAATGAAAGGATGATAGAGCTTGAGGCTTCTGTTGTCAAATTGACTTCCATATTAGAAAGTTCTCGTGATGTATTATACACCATTAATTATGAGCATTTTACTTTCGAATTTCTTAGCCCTTCAATAATAGATATGACAGGTTACTCCCGGGAGGAAATAAGTTCAATGAAATGGGATGAATATCTTAAAATAATACATCCGGATGATAGAGAAAGATACAAAAAATATTGGGAATCAATTAAAGAACGAAACATACGCCACAATCAAACCTTCGAATACAGAATAAAACCCAAAAGAGGTATCACCAAATGGTTGAGCGATAAGCACCTATTAATATTCAACGAAAGAGACCAATTAGTTAAGTTAATAGGTAACATTCGCGACATTACCGATATTAAGCTGGTTGAAGATGCTTTACAACGCAGCAGAGACCGCCTTTCGATGGCCATGGAGGCAACCAATGATGGAATGTGGGACTGGAAACTGGATACAAATGATGTGTATTTTGATGTTCGTTTTTATACCATGTTAGGCTATGAACCATATGAATTTCCGGGAGCTTTTAGCGAATGGATGAAAAGAATTCACCCTGACGATATTGGACACGTTCAAAATCTGCTCAATAAGCATCTTGAAGGAAAATCGGTTCAATGGTTAATCGAATATCGGTTCTTATCAAAAGATGGAGAGTGGATTTGGATTCTTAACCGTGGCAAAGTTTTCCAACGCGATTATAATGGCAAGGCAATGCGGATGGTAGGAACTCATTCCGACCTGACTTTTCGCAAAAAAACAGAACATATATTAAAACAAAAAAACGAAGATTTGCTTATTGCTGAAAGTAAATTAAAAGCTGTTAACTATAAACTTACCAGCCTTAATGATGAATTGCAGTTGCGAAATAACGAATTGCAAACCATTTATGATCAGCTTCAGATAAGTGAAGAAAAATTCAGACAATTGGCAGAGAATACTCTTGATGTATTCTGGCTTCGCGATCAAGAGAATCTTTTGTATATTAATCCCTTATTTGAAAAAGTGTGGGGTCGAAGCCGTGAAGACGTTTACCAAAATCCATCTATTCTAAACGATTGGGTACATCCGGATGATAAACATTTATTTAACAATTGGATTGACTTTGACTTTTTTTTGAAAGGGAAACCCCATATAGAAAAATACAGAATTATCCATTCCAATGGAGAAATAAGGTGGATTTGGTCTAGAATAATACCTGTTTATAAAGGAAATAAAATATATCGTTTAGTTGGTATTGCTACCGACATTACCGAACAAAAGAAAACAGAAATAGCACTTATTGCCTCCCGCGAGAATGCTTTGGAAAGCGATCGTTTAAAATCAGCTTTTCTGGCAAACATCTCACATGAGATTCGCACGCCCATGAATGGTATTATTGGTTTTTCCGAGTTGCTTAAAACTAAAAAATTATCAAACGAAAGTCGCTCCCAATACATTAATATCATCTCAAAAAGCAGCGAGCAATTGCTCCATATCATTAATGATATTGTTGATATCTCTAAAATTGAATCCAACCAAATACAGATAAAACCAACTGATTTTTCTCTTAAATCACTTTTTATGGAATTAGAACTGTTTTACCAAAAAGACAAAAACAATATTGGAAAGAGCCATATTCAGATAAATTCAGAAATTGACAATGAAAACCCCGGAATTTTGATAAACACGGACGAAACGAGGCTCCGTCAAATTCTCATGAACCTAATTTCAAATGCATTTAAATTTATAAATAAAGGAACAATTAGTTTTGGATACAAAATTGAAAACAATAATACGATTGAATTTTTTGTAAAAGATACCGGAATTGGAATCCCACTAGAAATGCAAACGGTTATATTCAAACGATTTTATCAGGTTAACAATGATTTAACCCGAAACTTCGGAGGTACTGGCTTAGGACTCTCTATTTGCGAAGGATTGGTTAAAATGCTTGGGGGAAAAATATGGTTGAAATCGGAAAAACAAAAAGGATCCGTATTTTATTTTAATTTGCCGTTAAAATTGTCCGACGAACCACTTAAGAAAATTGAAAATACAAAATACAATGATAATTTTAACTGGCCTGGGTATACCATATTAATTGTTGAAGATGATGATATCAATCAAGAATTTCTAAATGCAGTGCTTATGCCAACAAATGCAAATATTTTAATGGCGTCTTCCGGAGAAGAAGCCGTTTCAATTTGCTTTTTAAATTCAT
>JANXXY010000340.1 GCA_025350365.1 Bacteroidales bacterium
CATTTTAAATCTGCACTTTTTGTGCACAGGGATAGTGTTGCCTAAAGTGAACCGAAAATGCTGTTTTTCGTAATTTTCATCCATATAAAAGAGAGGTTTCTCACAAAAAGGAATAAAAACAAACTGAATTATTATGAAATAATATGGTTTTTACCCTTCGATAACCTCTTCTTTAAATCTTCATAAAACCAAATACCTTCGATAAGTGCATAGTTTATTACTCGGGGATGTAGTTCTACCGGGACTTCAAGTTGGGTCTTGCAGACCACATGAAGTCCTATTTATTATGAACAGGCGTTTTATTTTACTCTACTCTTCTATTTTCATTTTTGTGTATTCTATCCAATCACTTTCTGATATTGCATCATCAATAAAATAATCGGGTTGTATGCCAACTCCATCTATACAATAACTCGGGATTCGATAGCTTCTACTCATTCCATAAGATAAGGTAAACTTTCCATCAGGAGAATCTACATCATTTAGATTCGAAATATCTAGTTGTCCACTTGTAGGTCTGCCAAACACTTTTACTTTCCCGCTTTGTTTAGCTGATAATAAAAATTGTTCATCAGCACTTCCATTATATTGATTGCAAATGATAGCTACTTTTTGTGGATATGGCAAAACTGTTTCCAGACTATCAATTTGATATGGTTTTTCCCATAATGAAATAAATTTTCCAATATTAGACCTCATTCTAGCAGCAATACTGTTGAAATAATTAATTCTTGCTGTATCCTCATATTCCTTAGCATACATCTCAAAGGCCTTTGCATTCAACTCGGTAGCATTTAGCTGGATACCGATATATCGTATAGGATTTGTATAAAAATAAGGAATTATCTTTTCATATGACGCACTGCCACCTCCAGTACCATTGCGGATATCGATAATCAAATTAGGAGTGGATGTTATTAAATCATGATATTTTAACAAAATATCATCAATTTCCTTTTTCCTATTTACATTAAATGAAGGAATACGTAAATAAACTGTTTTATCGCTTAGCTTTTCAACAAATGGATTAGCGGACTTAGAAAAGGCAAGGTAAATTTCAATTTTTTTGGATAAAGTTACTTTAGGATATTTTTTAGTCCAAAGACTAGCGTTTGTTTCAAATGTTGTACCGGAGTTATTAATAAATATGGTCTGTGGTGCCTGTTTTGAATGATCCCGTTTGTAATAATCTAAAGTGTAGGATTGATTATCATTATTTAGTGTAAATTCGGCCTTTATTTGTTTGGGAACCCAATATATACTATCTGCCTTAATTATAAAGGCAGTAAATTTCTTACTTGATTTTTCATCTCCTATAATACCAAGGGTATAATTACCATCACTCCAAATACCTTCAATAGGATTTATTTGTTGTTTCTTTTCTAAAATATTGATCAGTGTTTTTTCTGTAAGGTTAAGAGTCTTTTCATTTTTATATTGAAGCCTAATTTCTTCATCAGATTGCTTTCTAGCTACATTTGAACTTTTTACACCTGTTTCTTTTACGGATATGTAAATATGCCCTGGTCTAAAATAATGTAACCAATCAAGCATTAGTTTTTGACAATCTTTTACCGTTGTTGCATTTTTAGCTTTTTCTTTAAACAATGCCGTATGCTTTTTATAATCATCAATTCCTTTTTTATCAATAACATATTGAAATCCGGCATCATTATTTTCAAAAATACTCACCATCCAATCAAAAGATTCTGTGCAATTACATTCCTGAGCAGAAACATTGTTAATTGTTATAATGAAGGTTAAAAGGCATAAAACAATTTTATTCATCTTTTTGTCAATTTAGTTTATATAGATTAATTTTTAACTATAACGATTATCTCAATTTTTTTACGCTTGTGCATAACGTTGAGTATATGCTACGTAGGGGATTTCGTGGACGCTTCCCTATCCACCGGCAAGAACCTTGCTAGCGAGTGATGCGCTTGGCATACCCCTGAAACCCCTATGGAGTATATACTGTGTTGAACTAAATCCCTGCGGGATAGCTTTGTTCAACTTTACCAAAAATAGACATAAAATCAATTGTACGATCTTTACGGCAGTATTAATTTAAAAATATTGTTGTATGAGAAAACGTATCGAACCTACAATTGTAGAAC
>JANXXY010000380.1 GCA_025350365.1 Bacteroidales bacterium
TTTTTCATCACCTCGAAAAATGCTTCACCCTTCAAAGTAACAATTCGTGTTTTAAGCCAACCTGATTTATTGTATGTTAACTTAGAATTAGCATTCAGGGTAACATGGCTTCCATCGGGTAAGATAAGATGGTTGGTTTCAGCCAAAGGCGATTCGATGGATATGTGATTGAAAAAAGCCCATCCGGCAAACGAAAAGCCAATGATTATAATAATGGAGGCCGCAATACGGATAAAAGAATTGAAGAAAATTTCTATTGATTTTGGCTTTTCAGATTCTTGCAAAGTAGTCTGTAAATAATTCCATTCTGAATCTATATTGATATCCTGCTGAAGCGAAGTCTTATCCATCATCAACCACACCTCATGAAAATCATCGAATTGTTTACGATTTTCAGGCGATGCTTCCCTCCACTGCAATAAACGTTGCTGTTCGTCGGGTGGGGTTTCTCCAGATAGAAACCGCGTAATCACGGCAGGGTCGATATGTAATTGATCGTTATTCATAGCTTTTCAATACCTACACACATAAATCGTTTTATACCCTGATGCGTTACCATAGTTTTTTTAATAAAAAAAGTATCAGGATATGAAGGTAATCGGCCAAATTCTCACGAAGTATTTTCAAGGCTTTTGACATCTGGGCTTCCACTGTTTTAACAGAGATATCCAGATGCCCGGCAATTTCATTGTACTTTTTCCCTTCAAACCGGTTCAGAATAAAAATCTCCCTGCACTTTTCCGGCAACTGGTTTATTATTTTCCATATACGGCTTTCGAGTTCGGCTGCTTCCAAATGATCGTGATTGACAACGTTTTCGAGAAAATTGTCTGCTTCTGCAAGATTGTCATTTGTTGTAAATTTTTTCTGATCACGGATGTGGTTCATGCAACGGTTATAAACCGAAGTAAACAGGTATGATTTGGCTGGCTTTTCGAAGTCGAAACCGGCTCTGTTTTCCCAAATGGCAACAAAAACCTTATGAACAATCTCTTTACTGGTATCCAGATCAGAGATATACTTTCTGGCAAAATAACACAACGAAGAAAAATATGTTCGAAACATTTCTTCGTAGCGGGCACTCATGATATCTCCGGAAACAGTCAAACCTTGTGTTGTGTTTGTGTGCGGGTAAAAATAGACAGAAAAAGAGAGAGGAGCAAATGATTTTATAGTAGCCAAATTACTGTTATTAAATAAGTCCAAAATCGAAAACGATGAAAAATAATTAAAAAAATAATTCTGATATACCAGATTATATTACTATGTATCTTTAGATTACCATAAATATTATTGAAATTAACTGAACCTTATAATAACTCGTCCACACCTGAAAATAATTTTGTTTTTATTTTGCTAAACATATTTTTACTAATTTTTTTTATTCAGAAAATACTAATTTTGCATCGCATTACCACTTATGAAAATACATCTGATAGGATTTCCGAACATTTATTAATTAAGTTTTTAGATTTATTCGGTTCAGTCCGGCCAGGGGCAGATGAGTTATAAAGCAATTTTCTATTTTCCGAAATAGTGCATAACTTACTTTTCCAAATGCAAAGCCTGCCTTCTTGATCAAAATAATGGTAGAAATACTATTATTAATTTGAATTTATTGATAACTAAATAATTATAATTAATCGACAATTAAAATATCAACATGAGAAAGTTTTTAATTAAAGTAAACAGTCAACAATACGAAGTAGAATTGGAAGAAATTAAAGGAAATGCAGCCCCAAAGCCAACAAACGGAACAGCGGTTAAACAACCTGCAGCGAACGCAAGTTCCTCAGCACCTGCACCGGTTTCCCATGGTGGAAACAGCATTTCGGCTCCAATGCCTGGCAATATATTAAAGGTAAATGTAAAAGCAGGTGAAGTAGTAAAACATGGTCAGGTACTTCTTGTACTTGAAGCTATGAAAATGGAAAACGAAATTACTGCACCTGCAGATGGCAAAGTTTCAGCAGTTAAAGTTGAAGCCGGACAATGTATTTCTGCAGGAGATACACTCATTGTATTCGAATAATTTTACCCATTAATTCTATCGTTATCATGAGAAAAATTAAAATAACAGAAACAGCGTTGCGTGATGCTCATCAGTCACTTATCGCAACCAGAATGAGGTTGGACGAAATGGTTCCTATTATCGAGCAGCTTGACAATATTGGATATCACTCTCTGGAAGCTTGGGGTGGAGCTACATTTGATGCTTGCCTTCGATTTTTGAATGAAGATCCATGGGAACGTCTCCGCGTAATTAAGAAGCTGGCAAAAAAAACACCACTTCAAATGCTTTTAAGAGGACAGAATCTTTTGGGATATAAGCATTATGCTGACGATGTTGTAGAATATTTTGTTCAAAAAGCAGTTGCCAATGGTATGGATATCATCCGTATTTTTGACGCACTTAACGATCCGCGTAATGTAGAAACATCTATCAAAGCCTGCAAAAAAGAAGGCGGACACGCTCAGGCAACTGTATGCTATACTACCAGCCCTTTTCATACACTCGAGCTTTTTGTAAAAGATGCCAAGCGATTGGAGTCTATGGGTGCTGACTCTCTTTGTATTAAAGATATGGCTGGCCTTCTTATTCCATATGCTGCATATGACCTGATAAAAGCTATACGCGAAAATGTTAAGATACCTCTTGCCTTGCACACACATTATACCAGTGGTGTTGGATCAATGACCTATTTAAAAGCCATTGAAGCAGGTATCGACATTATTGATTGTGCTATCTCACCATTATCAATGGGTACGTCACAACCACCAACAGAAGCTTTTGTTGCCACACTGAAGGACACTCAGTATGATACAGGCCTTGACCTGAATAAATTAAGCGACATTGCTGAATATTTCAGACCATTGCGTGAAAAATATATCGCAAGTGGATTACTTGATACCAAAATACTTGGTGTTGATGTAAATGCACTAAAATACCAGGTACCCGGTGGGATGCTTTCTAACCTTGTTTCACAACTTAAACAGGCCAATGCTTCCGATAAATATGAAGAAGTATTGAACGAAGTACCACGAGTTCGTAAAGATTTCGGCTATTCTCCTTTGGTTACGCCTACCAGCCAGATTATTGGCACCCAAGCTGTAATGAACGTTATTATGGGCGAACGTTACAAAATGATTCCGAAAGAATCGAAAGCTTTAATAAAAGGTGAATACGGAAAAACGCCCGCGCCAATTCCTGCTGATATCCTTAAAAAGATTCTGGGCGATGAAAAGCAAATTACATGCCGTCCGGCTGATTTAATTGCTCCCGAACTCGAAAGTATTCGTGAGAAAATTAAAGAATATATCCAACAGGACGAAGACGTTTTGTCTTACGCACTTCTACCTCAGGTTGCCGAGAACTTCTTTAAAATGCGTCGTGATGGCTTTCCTGCTCCAACACCTGAACTTATAAAGGTGGCACCAGCAAAAAAAGAAGAGAATGTATCTGAAGGAGCTGTTGTAGCTGCAATTTCAGCTGCTGTTTCAATCATCAGTGAAGAATCGGACACTCAATACGGAATACATTCCATTCGTCCTGCGGGCATGAATGCATGGGTATTGTCGGGACGACTTAAGATGAACTAAATTGTTTCACGCAGAGGGCGCAAAGTTTTGCACAGAGATTGTAAAGATAAATTTATGAAATTTATCACGTTGCATTCTTAGCGCATCCTTAGCGTTTTTTGCATGAAATATTTCTTTACTCTTCTAGTTCAAATTCCAAATCACGGAAGTGCAAAATGAAAAGTACTTCTATTTCCATCTACTTTTTCCCAAAAAATTTCTGGATTAATTTCAATCACTACTGACCGACTAAAATAATAACATTCTTCGCTTCGCTATGAATGACAAACGTTTATGTTAGTTTTTAGTCGGAGTGGGTGGTTTGCGGC
>JANXXY010000389.1 GCA_025350365.1 Bacteroidales bacterium
AAAGGACTAAACATGATCACACGAGGATGGCTTAACTACTTTGAAGTAAAGGGGGTAAGTTATCCAGCCATGAGCAAACGTAGATTACGTTACTACCTGACAGGCAGCCTCAATCAGTAGTACAAACGCAAGAGTCAACGAAAATGCAGGCTTTATGGACATAATGCCTTTGGGGTTCTGTTAGTCAAATATGGATTGATAAACCCCACAAAATACGCATATCAGTTATCTCGCTTGTGAATGCAAATGACAAAATTTATACGAAAGCCGTATGCGGGAAAACCGCATGTACGGATTGAAGAGGGGGTAGGGAAGGTTTTATCCTTCCCACTCTACTCTACTGGATATTATTAATTTTTTGTTTGTATCCTTGTGCTACTTTAGGATTTAAACACGCTAAACCATTGTTTATTACAAGGTATATGGGTTTCTGTATTCATACCAATTTAACCTGTGCGATTCGGCTTCTTTATCATCTCCGAAACTCTGGGTAGCAGGATTCCATTTTACCGGACGTCCAAGTTCAGTTGCAATATTACCCAGACAGCACAGTGTTGCCGTGCTGCAACCAACTTCTATTGGAGCGATAGGGTCTCTGCGGGAGCGAACCGAGTCGATAAAATTCTGCATGTGAGGTGCGCTGATTTCGAAGCTTCCACTTCCTTTGGTAGCGCTTTTCTGCATTTGTTCGTACGTTTTTTTGCGTTCAACCTGAGTCATATTTTTTGGGCGTATTCCTGCAAGTTCAGCAGGAACCAGCGATGCATCTGAACAAGCCAGGTAACCGCGTGCTACCTCAATCCATCCCTTTGTACCAATGAATTTGATTCCCTGAGCTGATTCATAATCGTCAAGAAATGGTTGTTCGGTCATTTCGATACCATTGAGATATTTAAATGTGAGGTATTTTGTGCCGTTGTACCCTTTAGGTGTTATTAAAGCCGGTCCCGAGCCATCCATGCCAATGGCAGCCTGGGAAATATCAAACATATGAGCCCCCCAGTCGGCTGTAAAACCATTCCCGGTTTCGCGGTACCAACGCCATGCTCCCCATAGTTTTTCTTTTTCTTCGGGCTCCAATGAAATAGGAGGGCACAAATCGGGATGATAATGAATTTTCGAATCGTTTAAGGGTCCCATCCATAAGTTCCAGTTTAAATTTGCAGGAACAGGCATTTCAGGAAGATTGAGTGGTTTTGGAGGTTCACCAACTTTCGAGTATATTTTTTCGATGTGTCCGATAGCCCCGGTTTGAACCAGTTCAATGGCTTTTTGAAATTCCTTGCTGGAACGTTGTTGACTTCCAACCTGAACAACCCTTTTGTTTCCGCGGGCTACTTTCACCATTTTTAAGCCTTCCTGAATGGTAAATGCCAATGGTTTTTGTACATAGACATCTTTTCCTGCCTGGCACGCGTGAATAGTTTGAAGAGCATGCCAATGATCAGGGGTTACTACTTCAACGGCATCAATATCTTTACGATTTAACAGATCTTCGTAATGTTCGTACATATCGCATCGTGAAGCCATTAATTTAGCGGCTTGCCAAGTTTCAACCCGTTTCTTGAACCGTTGTTGTTTCATCTGGTCGACATCGCAGCATGCGGCAACCTGCACGCCAGGCACACCGGCAAATCCTGCAAAATCGGACAGGCCTTGCTGCCCCAACCCGATAAACCCCAATACTACCCTGTCACTTGGAGCTATTCGTACCCCGTTTATCGTCCAACTGGGCAGAATGGTTAAACCTGTTAAACCCAAAGCCGACATTCCAAGAAAATTTCGTCTGCTTAATCCACTATTTGTTTTTTCTTTCATTTGGTAGTAGTTTTAATATGTGTTAATCATTCAGTGTTTTATATATGGCTTCAGTTTTTTAAATAAAAGATCCAATTTACAGCAAAATTTCGAAATTGTGTTGTTTTTCCGGTTTTATTGTTGTAGCCTCAGACTGACAGGCAGATGACAGCAGATAATCTCTATTTTTTGGAGCAAGCGTATTGATTGTTCTGTCAGGGCTCAATACCTTATACACTTACAATGCAGTAAGATTGGATGACAATATGAATGTTGTCGATTCTTTCACCTTATCCAAAAATAATGGTCTAACTTGGACGATTTTTAGAACTCATGGCAAGTGTTGTTGTTGATAACTGTGTGAAAATTGAAATATATGAAAACTTTTCAACGAATTTTGTGGACAATTTCGGGCCACCAGCATGATATTATTTGTGAAACTAAAGTAGATAATTACCGTGCAACCATTGTCGGGGCAATTTTGTTAATGGTGGGTATTTATGCTACTCTCGCCTGGACATTCTTTTTTTCGCTGGTAATGACCAGTTTTTTTACGGCCATGGTATGCGGTTTATTTGCAGGCTTTTTTATACTACTCTTTGACCGTGCCCTTATTTGCTCCATATCATATGGGCAGAAGAACATATGGGCGCTATCGTTCCGATTCACTCTTGCATTAATTCTCGGGGTATTTCTTTCTCAACCCATTATTCTTAAACTTTATGAGCCTGACATCAAACGTGAAGCGGTTATTTTAATCGATAAGAAAAACCAGGAGCGTCGAAGTGAGCTGGATAAATTGTATAGCACCGAGGTAAATAACCTGAAGGATCGCCGTACTTTGATATTTAACAAGCTTTCAGAAAAGCAAAAGCAATTGATAACCAATGAAGAAGCTTTTATGAAAGAAATGGATGGATCAGCTGGAACCGGGAGATGGGGCTACAATACCGTTTCTCAAAAGAAGGAGTCGATTTATAAAAAGGATCTCTCGGAATACGAGCAATTAAAAAAAGAAACGGAACCGGACGTAAAACGCATCGATGCAAGAATTGACACTATTCAAACACTGATAAATACCCAACTTTCCGGTTTTGAAAAATCAACACAAAACCAGGGTTTTCTGATCCAGGCCGAGGCATTGCAGTCGTTACTGATTAAAGATACTACACATATACTTCGAAACCGGTATTATTTACTCATGGTAATATTGACTTTGATTGAGCTTTCGGCATTGATTTCTAAACTCATTCTTGATACCCCCAGCTATAGCAAAAGGGTAGGTTATATTCTTGAAAAAGAAATGAAGGAAACCGCAATGGATAAGGAAATTATTTTTAGTAAGCTCAATAGATACACAGAACTAACTCTAGTGCGGGAAAGAATAATTGTAGAAGAATTTTTCGAAAAAACAAATACTACGAAAGATAAAAAACTTGATAAAATTGTAGATGATTGGAATGCTTCCGAAGAACAAACTTACCATAACACTTGGGGGATTCTTAATAATAAGTTAATCATTCATTCCGATCAACATAACCATGAGTCTCGAACCCAGAATCAATTCGACGATGAGGCTCAAAAGTCATAAAATAAGGCGTTGTAATTAAAGAATTTGCCCAGCTCTCCGGTTATATCAATGAAATACTCCAAGTGCAGTTTGTAACTGTGCCTGGAGTATTGCATTTATTTTACAAAATAAATTAATTCAATGAAAATTACCAGTTTATCAGTTAAAATAAAACATTGATTTGTTATTTTTTAAATAATGTCACAAAAAACGTATTCATGTCGCTCCACGAGTTCTTATCGGCTTCGGCATTATATTCTATGGGCATATTAAATTCCTTACCTATTTTTGTAGCATCGGGATTTGTAAATGCATGGGTGGCATTGGGATAAACTTTAAAAGAATATTTGGCTCCAATTGAATCTAACTGGTGTCTGAATGCATCTACATCTTTTTGAGGCACAAACTTATCGCTTGCACCATGGCAAACGAGTATTTTGGCTTTTAGCAATTCGGTTTTGGCAGGAACACCGACAAGTCCACCATGAAAACTGACCACCCCTTTAAGGTTGGCACCCAGCTTGGCCGAGTTAAGTACTACCGAACCGCCAAAACAATAACCGATAGCGGCAATATTGTCGGCATCAGTCTGCGGATATTCTTTTATTTTATTGAGTGCAGCGTCTAATCGTGTTTTTGCCAATTGAGGGTCTTTATAAAAAGGCATGGCCAACTCCTGTGCTTCTTTAGGATTGACAGCTATTTTGCCATTCCCGTACATATCCACTGCTATGGCAATATACCCCAGCTTTGCCAATTCTCTGGCTCTCATTTTTGAATAATCATTCAATCCCCACCATTCGTGCACTACCAGAACGGCAGGTCTTTTCCCTTTTTTACTATCATCGTAGGTAACAAATCCGTTTAAGGTAACACCGTCGGCGGTGTAAGTTACATTTTCTTCTTTCATCGAAGTGGAATTTTGCGCACTGGTAAAGGAAATTATGGAGGACGCAAATAAAGCTAACAATAAGCTATAAAGATTCAATTTTGTTTTCATGTTTCATGTTTAATGGTTTGATTTACGCTTTTAAACAACTTATAATTAAAAAAGTTTTGAAGGAAATCATAAGAAGTAAATATATAAGTCGTAAATTAATATCAGTTTTATAGAAAATTAGGTTATGACTAACTCTTTTTTTCAAAAACGGTGTTATTTTCTCATGAGAATAAAGTCGGCAGTAACTCGCAACCCGCAACCCATAAAATAACTACCTTTGTCAACTTAAATTTGACTCAGAAAATGTCCTTTATCCGGCATCTTATTGTTATTGTTGGTCCTACAGCCGTTGGTAAAACAGCGCTTGGTATTAAACTAGCCCGCCATTTTTGTACCGGGATTATTTCAGCAGACTCCCGCCAATTTTACCGCGAAATGCATATTGGCACCGCTGCGCCGTCGGCCGGGGAATTGTCGCAAGCGAAACATTATTTTATACAGAATAAATCGGCTTCCGACTATTACAATGCCAGCATGTTCGAATTTGATGCGCTCGATTTGATGGAGAAACTATTTAAAAACCAGAACATCCTACTTATGGTAGGTGGATCAACGCTTTATGTTGATGCTGTTTGCAATGGTATTGATGACCTGCCCGCCATTGATATGGAGCTTCGGGAAAAACTTATGAAGCAATACAGGGAGGAAGGACTTGAATTTCTTCGCCATAAATTAAAGGTGCTCGATCCCGACCATTATCAGAAAGTTGATTTGCGAAACCCTAACCGGATGCTGAAGGCCATTGAGGTAAGCTTAATAACAGGGAAACCATATTCATCGATGCTCACGGCAACGAGCAAGGAACGCAATTTCAATATTATTAAATTTGGAATTAACCGCGAACGTCCCGAATTATTTTCACGAATTAACCAGCGTGTCGATCAAATGATTGCCGATGGTTTGGTTGATGAGGTGAAAAGTCTGGTGTCAATTCGCGATTCCAATGCATTGAAAACAGTTGGCTATCGCGAAATATTCGAATATCTTGATGGTTCCATCTCACTGAGTTTGGCTATTGAGAAAATAAAAACCAATACAAGGCGTTATGCTAAACGCCAACTCACATGGTTCTCGCGTGATAAAGGGATGCCATGGTTTCATCCGGAAAATACCGATCAGGTCGTTGACTATATTCAATCTAAATTATGATAGATAAATGTTTTGTTATCCGGGTTTATGCAATCATTATTAATGATAGGAATGAAGTGTTGTTAAGCGATGAATATATGGTTGATATGCGAATGACTAAATTTCCGGGAGGTGGTCTCGAATTTGGAGAAGGCTCTCTCGATTGTCTGAAACGGGAGGCCATGGAAGAATTTGGACAATCCATTGAAATAATCAACCATTTTTACACCACCGATTTTTATCAAAAGGCATTGTTTTATGATAATAGCCAGCTAATTAGCATTTATTATAGGGCACAATTTTGCGATCCCATTCTATTTAAAATCTCCGCTATCCCTTTCGATTTTCCTGAAAAGGTAAATGGAAGTCAGTCCTTCCGATGGAAATCAATAGATGAAATAAACGTCGGGGATGTAACTTTTCCAATTGATATGAAGGTGGTTGAAATGTTGTTAGAGGGTAGGAGGTAGGAGCTAGAGTGTTCACGCCCTAGTTCAAAATTTCTGCATCCTGTTTAAATTTTTTTCTTCTTTTGTCAAAAATTTCTATAAATTTGCTACTTATTTTTAAAATTCAAAATATCTTATTAAACATTTTATAATCAATAATTTAAACTAGTAATATGTCACAGGTTAAACGTGTGTACACCTTTGGAAATAAGCAGGCCGAAGGTAAAGCAGATATGAAAAATCTGCTTGGTGGAAAAGGTGCGAACCTTGCTGAAATGAATTTAATTGGTGTTCCGGTTCCTCCGGGATTTACCATTACTACTGATGTTTGTACCGAATATAACAAATTAGGTCGCGAAAAAGTAATTGAACTTTTAAAGGCCGATGTTGAAGCTGCCGTTGCTCAAATTGAGAAACAGACAGGTATGAAATTCGGCGATGCTGTAAACCCATTGTTGGTTTCGGTTCGGTCGGGTGCTCGTGCATCTATGCCGGGTATGATGGATACCATTCTTAACCTTGGGTTGAACGATGCAGTAGTGGAAGGTCTGGCTAAAAAGACCAATAATCCCCGTTTTGCATGGGATAGCTACCGTCGTTTTGTTCAAATGTACGGTGATGTGGTATTGGATTTGAAACCTGTTTCAAAAACAGATATCGACCCCTTCGAAGAAATTATCGAAGAAGTTAAGCATAAAAAAGGCGTTAAGAACGATACCGAACTTAGCGTTGAAGATCTTAAAGAATTAGTTACAAAATTCAAAAAAGCCGTTAAGGATAAAACCGGACATGACTTCCCAACCAGCTCTTATGAGCAACTTTGGGGCGCTGTTTGTGCCGTATTTAATAGCTGGATGAACGATCGTGCTATTTATTACCGTAAGCTTAATATGATTCCTGAAGAATGGGGAACAGCTGTGAACGTACAGGCAATGGTATTCGGAAATATGGGTGAAACCTCTGGTACTGGTGTTTGTTTCAGCCGCGATGCAGGTACAGGTGAAAACCTTTTCAATGGCGAATATTTATTGAACGCTCAGGGTGAAGACGTTGTGGCAGGTATCCGTACCCCTCGCGTAATCACACTCGAAGGCTCAAAACGTTGGTCAGTATTAGCGGGTGTTACCGAAGCAGATCGTAAGGCTAACTATCCTTCATTGGAAGAAGCTATGCCTGCCATGTATAAGGAACTTTTCGACATTCAGCGGAAACTCGAAATCCATTACAAGGACATGCAGGACATGGAATTCACCATTCAGGAAGGTAAAATGTGGTTTCTCCAGACACGTAACGGTAAACGTACCGGTGCTGCCATGGTAAAAATCTCGATGGATCTTCTTCGCGAAGGAAAAATAGACGAAAAAACAGCTCTTCTTCGTAATGAAGCTGAAAAACTCGACGAATTATTACACCCGGTTTTTGACAAGGCTCTCATCAAAAAAGCGAATGTATTAGCTAAAGGTCTTCCTGCTTCTCCGGGCGCAGCAACCGGCCAAATGGTATTCTTTGCCGATGAAGCTGAAGAATGGGTAGCAAAAGGTAAGGACGTTGTTCTTTGCCGTATCGAAACATCTCCTGAGGACTTACGTGGTATGGTGGTAGCCAAAGGTATTCTTACCGCTCGCGGTGGAATGACTTCACATGCTGCTGTAGTTGCACGTGGTATGGGTAAATGTTGTGTGTCGGGCGCCGGAGCAATCCATATCAACTACAAAACACGCAAAATGACTATCGATGGAAAAGAATATAACGAAGGCGACTGGATCTCAATTAATGGTTCAACCGGCGAAGTGTACGAAGGCAAAATCGGTACCATTGCAGCTGAATTAAGCGGCGATTTTGGCGAATTAATGGCTATTGCTGAAAAGCATACTCGCATGTCCGTTCGTACCAATGCCGATTCTCCTAAAGACGCTCAGATTGCACGCAATTTTGGCGCTAAGGGTATTGGTCTTACACGCACCGAACACATGTTCTTCGAAGGCGACCGTATCAAAGCGATGCGTGAGATGATTCTTGCCGACGATGTTAAGGGACGTGAAGTGGCTCTTGCTAAACTTCTTCCTATGCAACGTAGCGATTTCGAAGGTATATTTGAGGCAATGGACGGTTTTGGTGTTACCATTCGATTACTCGATCCACCTCTACACGAATTTGTTCCACACGAAGAAGAAAATCAAAAGGCAATGGCCAAGGAATTAGGCATTTCTGTTGAAGCTGTAAAACAAAAAGTGGAATCGCTTCACGAATTTAATCCGATGTTAGGCCACCGTGGTTGTCGTTTGGGTATTACATATCCTGAAATCACCGTGATGCAAGCTCGTGCAATTATCGAAGCTGCTTTAAATGTTAAGAAAAAAGGTAAGAAAGTATTACCTGAGATTATGGTTCCTCTTGTTGGTACAACTAAGGAACTTCAACTTCAGGTTGATGTGATACGTGCAACAATTGAAATGGTATTTGCTGAACGTGGCGAAAAAATCGACTACATGGTAGGTACGATGATCGAAATTCCGCGTGCTGCGCTTACCGCAGATGAAATTGCCAAAACAGCCGAATTCTTCTCATTTGGCACGAATGACCTTACCCAGATGGCTCTCGGCTTCAGTCGTGATGACGCCGGTAAGTTCCTCCCACAATATATCGACCTGGGCATTTATAAATATGATCCGTTCGTTGTTCTCGATCAGGATGGTGTTGGTAAATTGGTTGAAATGGGTATCAAATTAGGTCGTAGCACAAATCCTAAACTTAAAGTTGGTATCTGCGGTGAACATGGTGGTGAACCACAAACCGTTGAATTTTGCCATAAAGTAGGCATGGATTATGTAAGTTGCTCGCCATTCCGCGTTCCAATCGCACGTTTGGCTGCTGCACAAGCTGCTATCAAAGAGAAAAAGTAAATTTATTCTCAATTTCTATACTGAAAAGCGGTCTACGGATCGCTTTTTTTATTTTATCGAAGTCTTGGAATTTTAGAACCAGTTGAACCGGATTCAGATAAAGACATTACCTAACCTACATATAAACCGACTAAGTAAAGCCTAAGCTGAATTTAGTGTAACAAAGTTTATGAATTAATCGTATAAAAATTTATAAAAAAATACGCTACTGACCGACTAAAATAATAAGATTCTTCGCTTCGCTCTGAATTACAAACGTTTATGTTAGTTTTTAGTCGGAGGGGGTGATTTGCGGCTTTGCCGCGAACCACCCCCTCCGACTAACCATAAATAGCTGATTTTCATTTCGAACGAAGTGAGAAATCTCAAAGTCAAATTGTTTCTCAGTTACTAATGAAAAAAATGGTTATAATTAAACAGTAACTTACATGTAATTAATGAGTTGTTACTGCCCATTCCTAATAAGCATAGGTTATACCTCATAATAATTTAGTTAGGTATATATTTTTGGCTTGAATAATGTGAAATTTATTTATTTTTACCGGGAAATCATAAATCATTAATAAATTGGCAGATAAACTTAAAATAATTGTAGTCGACGATCATGAATTTTTTAGAAAAGGTCTGATTTTAGTGTTATCCAGACTTAAATATGTTGATATTGTTGGCGAGGTTACCAATGGGCACGAATTTTTATCGTTGATTGATACGTGTGAAGTTGATATTGTTTTAATGGATATTAGCATGCCTGGCATGAATGGAATTGATGCCACCCGCTTGGCACTGAGTGCGCATCCAGATATAAAAATTATTGCTCTATCATCGCACGAAGACGAAAAACACCTCGAAGCTATGATTGATGCCGGAGCCAAAGGGTTTATGCTTAAAAATATTGATAAGGATACCCTCGATCATGCATTGCAGGTTGTAGCTCAAGATAAACCATTTTTCTCCGAGGAATTTATGCCCTTCTTTGCCAAAAAATATTTCGGCGAAAAATCACAACCTGTAATTAACCTGATTACAAAGAGAGAGTTAGAAGTATTACAGGCCATTGCTTTAGGCTTTTCCAACCAGGAAATTGCTGATAAATTGTTTATTAGTTTGCGAACTGTTACCAACCACAGAGCATCGCTTTATCTGAAAACAGGTACCAATAACACTGCCGGCCTGCTTGCATTGGGAATTAAAAATAGTTGGGTAACTATTTGAATGTTATAAATAATAGTCTTGTAATAAGTTAATTTAATTGACGTTGTAGTTCATTTTCGTTGTTGTCTTCAATTTGACCCTGCTCATTCTTAAATACACTTGCTACTTTTACCTATACA
>JANXXY010000002.1 GCA_025350365.1 Bacteroidales bacterium
CCACCAATTTTCCTGCAGAATGAATGGGTGTTTTGTCCCAGGGCGAATAACTGATTAACGGACCGCATTCAGTCATGCCATAACCTACAGTAAACGGAAATTTTATTCTTTTGAAAAATTCCTCGGCTTCTGTGTTAAAGGCCGCTCCACCAATGACTATTTCGTGAAAATTTCCACCAAAAATAATATTTAATTTATTTTTAATCTTTTGATAAATAATACTTTGAACTCCTGGAATTAATAGTAGACCCTTCATAAGTGGCTTTGATATAATAGGAAGAATCTGCTTCTTATATATTTTTTCAATGATAAGAGGAACAGAAAGAATCAATCTGGGTTTTATTTCACCAAAAGCCTGAATAATAATTTGAGGAGACGGCGTTTTGGTAAGAAAATAAACATGACATCCCAAGGAAAACGGAAATAAAAACTCGAATGCACAACCATAGGCATGGGCAAGTGGAAGAAACGACACTATTTTATCGCCCGATTTTAAGGGCATATTATTTTGTGCAAACCGTATGTTGGCGGCCAGACTATTGTGAGCCAACATAACTCCTTTTGTAAAACCTGTTGTCCCTGAAGTATAGCTTATTGCAGCAATATTTTCGTTGGAGACCGCATTTAAATAAAAAAATTGAGGAAGAAATCCTCTTGGGTATTTTTCATTAAATAATGCCTTCCGTTCCTCACTTTTAATAAGATTTTGTTTATTAACTGATTGGTTCACTTCAAAATCGGTTAATGAGAAAACAATCCGAATATTGGGCATTTCAGAAAGATTTATCGACTCAATAATTTGATCTCCGGCAAATAATACAATTGAATCGGAATGATTTACAATATTCTGAATGTCATGTGGTTTAAAATCAGCAAGAATTGGCACAATAACTGCTCCGTAAGTAATGGTGGCCAGATAAACAATAACCCAATTCGTTGAATTTTTGCCAATAAGTGATATTTTATCACCTTGTTTTATTCCCGAATGTTCAAAAAGAATATGAAATTCAGCAATTTTCTCAGCTACTTCACCATAGGTTAAACCGTCGCCCTTATAATCAGAAAAAGCAGGCATGATCCAGTTGTACTTTATACTATTTTCCAAATAAAGTACCAGGTTTTCTTTTATCATGTAGATAAATCAATGTTTGAGAACACCAAATTTAGTGAACAAACTGAAAAAGTAAAACAATTGATGTAAATTTTTGTAATAATGTCTTTTTTTTAATCAGACACTGAAATTTGAACAATGCAGTGTTTATATTGTACTTAAAGCATATTTAAATATTATGGCAAAAAACCGTTTTGGCAGCAATGGAACACCAAAGGAGGAAACTCCCAAAGTCGATATTAACAGGGAAAATTTGAAAGAAGCGTTACTTATTTTCACCTATGTAAAACCATACCGCGTAAAATTTTTTACCGGATTATTCTTCATTGCCTTATCAGCATGCACTACCATGGCTTTCCCTTATATGCTGAAGCTATTGATTGATAGTGCTCACGAAATTAGCGAAGGAAACTTAACTCATTCGCCTGGTGTTATAGCCTTACTAATGGTTTTAATCCTTAGTGTTCAAATGATTTTCTCGTACATGCGGGTATATCTTTTCACTTCAGTGGGAGAAAATGCGCTTGCCGACATGCGCAAAGATATTTACCAGCGCATGATAATGATGCCGATGGAATTTTTTGCTCAACGACGAGTTGGCGAATTGTCCAGTCGTATAAGCGCTGACCTCTCGCAAATTCAGGATGCTGTTTCGTTTGTACTGGCTGAATTTATCAGAGGCATACTTACACTGATTATTGGATTGATTCTTATACTGTTAATATCGTCAAAGCTAACCCTATTAATGCTATCGGTGGTTCCCGTAATTGTGGTTGTATCGGTAATTTTCAGCAAACGTATACGAAAATTGGCACGAAAGGCACAGGATCAATTGGCTGACTCCAACATTATTGTTCAGGAAACCTTACAAGGAATAAACAATGTCAAAGCCTTTTCGAATGAATGGTACGAAATGCTTCGTTATAGCACAAGCATTCAAAACGTTGTAAAACTAGCAGTTAGCAATGCCAGATTTCGCGGTCTCTTCATATCATTCGTGATGTTTAGCATCTTTAGCGCTATTGTTTTGGTAGTTTGGTTCGGCGCAGGACTGATGCAGCAAGGAAAGTTAACGTTTGGAGATCTCACGGCATTCGTGGTGTATACTGCATTTGTAGGGGGATCGATGGCCGGATTTGCTGATTTATACAGTCAACTACAAAAAACACTTGGAGCTACACAGCGGGTTCGTGAACTATTGCGGGAAAAAACAGAAACTGTTACCATCAACGATGTTCCGCTGCAAATGGAATATAAACTAAGCGGAAATGTTGAAATGAAGGATATCGCGTTCAGTTATCCTTCGCGGAAGGACATTCAGGTGCTTGCAAAAATTAATCTGAAGGCAGAAAAAGGCAACCACATCGCTATTGTTGGCCCAAGTGGCGCAGGAAAAAGCACGTTAATATCTCTTCTTTTACGTTTCTATGAACCAGATTCAGGAACATTGCTTTTCGATGGGAAAGAAGCTAAAACATTTCCTTTGTCCCAACTTCGAAAACAGATGGCCCTGGTTCCTCAAGATGTATTTTTGTTTGGTGGCACTATCCGTGAAAACATTGCCTATGGTAATCCTCATTCCACACAGGAAGAAATTGAAGAAGCGGCTAAAAAAGCCAATGCGCACGATTTCATTATTTCCTTTCCTGAAAGCTACCAAACCATTGTTGGCGAACGAGGTATAATGCTATCCGGTGGTCAGAGGCAACGAATTGCCATTGCTCGTGCTATTTTAAAGAACCCGGTAATATTAATACTTGACGAAGCAACAAGTTCTCTCGATTCCGAGTCAGAATCGCTCGTTCAGGAAGCTTTGGAAAACCTGATGGCTAACAGGACTACTTTCGTGATAGCGCATCGTTTATCGACCATTCGCAAAGCCGACAAAATAGTGGTTATTGAAAAAGGTACCATCAAAGAAAGTGGCACACATCAGGAATTAATTGCTTTGGACGAAGGTTTGTATAAGAATTTGAGCAAACTGCAATATGAATTAAATTGATTTATTTTGTTCAATAGTTCGGTAAATTTTCAACTTCTGCATTTTTATAAAATGTAATACGTTGAAATACATAGAAATAAAGAAATATTTCAATATATATCCAAGTATTTTATTTTAAGAATATTGCTGAAAATATACCGAAGTATTGCTTAACAATATATTTCTATTAATTGTCCTGATGGGACTTAAAATACAATTTCTAACTTGCTTCAAACGTAATACTGAATGAAATAATAAACTGATACCGCCAAACCGATAAGTACCACAATGAGGCGTAAAATATCAGGCTTTATTTTTCCGGCAAGCCTGCCTCCAATCAATCCACCGCAAACTGCTCCAATTGCCATAACACCTGCAATCGACCAATCCACTTTTCCTGAAAATGAAAAATAGATCGCGGCAGCGATATTAACACTGAATGAGATGGCCTGTTTTAGAACGTTTAGCCGTGTTAGTGAATCGTCTATAACAAGACCCAACACTGCCATTAAAATAACCCCAAGCCCTGCCCCGAAATATCCACCATATATTGCCGCCAGAAAAACTAATAAAAACATTACCGTATTATTTGCACGACCATGATGTGCCTTTCCTATTCGCGCAACAACCCAATTTTTTATTGGTACCTGGATAGCTAAAAGACATGTAGCCGTAAGAATCAAAAATGGTATGATAGCACGAAATGAATTTTCGCGGGTATTAAGTAATATCAGTCCGCCCACAATACCCCCAACGATACTGAAAGGAAGAATTTTTAACAGCCGCTGTTTTTGGGTTTCAAAATCACGTCGCTGAGCATATACCCCTCCCAATATGCCAGAGCAAAGTCCAATGGTATTCGTAACATTTGCTGCAATGGGCGAAATACCAATGGCAGTCAGAACCGGAAAAGTTATTAAGGTACCGCCGCCGGCGATAGCGTTAATAAATCCGGCCGCAACCGAGGCAACAAAAACAACGAGAAAATGGATCATATCTTCCTTTTCTACTTTTTCCCAAATAAAACAATATTTTTGCATAAAAAATACGTGGAAGGAAAACTTTATTTATTGCCCAATCTCTTGGGAGACGGAAACCCGGACGAATTGCTGCCTGCCAATGTTTTGCAGATTATCAGGCGACTTCGATTTTTTATTGTGGAGGACATTCGCACTTCAAGGCGTTTTCTATCAAAGGTAGGAATGGAGGTTCCCATAGATACTCTTTCGTTCTTTTCCTTGAATGAACATACGCTTCCAGCCGAAATAACCGACTATCTCGACCCTTTGAAAGATGGTGATATGGGTGTATTATCCGAAGCCGGTGTTCCGGGTGTGGCCGATCCCGGAGCTGATATTGTGCGCCTTGCCCACCAAAAAAATGTAAAGGTTATTCCGCTGGTAGGTCCATCCTCCATCATAATGGCAGTAATGGCTTCCGGACTCAATGGACAGAGTTTTGCTTTTAATGGATATCTGCCGGTGAAACGCCCCGAGAGAATTAGTAAGATTAAATTTTTCGAGAAACGGGCCATACAGGAAAATCAAACGCAGTTATTTATTGAAGCTCCATACCGTAACAATTCATTATTTGAAGATATGGTTGCAAGTTGTTTACCATCAACTATGATAGGAATTGCAGCAGATATTAGTCTTGAAAACGAATTTATAAACACTAAAACCGCTGAAAACTGGAGAAAAAAAATGCCGGACCTCCATAAGCGCCCGGCAATTTTTATGATTGGAAAATAAAATTAAGTCTTACTTTACGTCTTTAATTTCAATATAATAAACTAAAGTAGTATATGGTGGGATAATAATCTGTTTTGCTAAATTAACACTTCCATCCGATCCATATGCCCTGTAAAAAGGTATAATTACAATCCCTTTTCCACCTTTTCTCATATGTCTGATTCCTTCATCAAAACCCGGAATATTTGTTGATTTAGAAGCATCTGTATTAAAAAGAATCGATTCATAACCTGTCCTCTTTTGAAGTAATCGCTCACGACAAAGATTTTTGTACGAAATAAGATTAACCGTATAATCAACAGTAACCGCTTTCCCGTCAGGGATTGAATCTCCTGTTCCTTTGAGTGTTTCAATATAGTAAACTCCTGCAACTCCCTTTTTGGTAGAATCAGCAAGTGTAAGTACCGGATTTATATTATTTTTTTTACAAATACTGTCTAAAAAATAGCCAATTTGTTCGTTTTCAAATGTTATTGGGTTGGAAAACACTTTAAATAAATCTACTTCCATTATTACAGGCTGGTAATTGTTCGAACCCCAAAGTAAAGAAGGAATAATAAATTTAGCTTTTCCTCCCTCTTTCATTGACATGATTCCTTCCACTAAACCCAGACTGGTTTGTCCCTTTAAAAATAATTTATATAATCCACCAATAACCTGAGACGGCAAAATACCATTAGCTTTGGCTAATGTAGTATCATTGGTAGCCAGTATATTATCGCTAACATCTTTTATCCGATAGTTGATCAAAGTAACATCTGTATTGGTAGGAGAAACGCCGGTACCTATTACAGAAGGCACAATATACATACCCGAAGCTGTTGGATCTACTTTAAATTCAGGATGTGTAGAAATATAATTCGCAATAAGCCTTCTTTCATTCTCCTCATTTTGCGAATTATCGGTTTTATTACATGATGAAGTGAAAATGACAATACTTAATAGAAATAAAAATAGACTGACCTTAAATTTATTCATAATTTTCCCCTTTTATATATTGATAAAGTTTTTCTATTTAGATTGATAAATGCATAAATGGTTGCGTTAGTATTTACACTTTTTTTACAGAAATTAATTCGACTTCGAAAATTAAGGAAGTAAACGGAGGAATAATACCTGTTGAAGAACCTGATTGACCGAAAGCCAAACCGGATGGCATGATAAACAGCGCCTTTTCTCCTTCATGCATGATACCGATAGCTTCTTCCATGCCTTTCACAACTTGCCATTGTTGCCCGTATACAAATTGAAACGGTTCATTCCGTTGGCGGGTAGAATCAAAAAATTTACCATTCAAAAAACGTCCTTCATAATTCACGACTATTGTATCTCCCAAATTTACAGTTTTTTGATTTCCTTTTTTCACCACCAGATAGTACATTCCTGTAGGTAAAGGATTGATTTTAAGTTTCGATTCATTAATATATTGTTGCAAGATGGTTTTTTCGTATTCACCAAAGTCTTCGATCCATTTTAGGAAAGCAATTTTTTCGTTATCATACTCCTGAATGGTTTGCACGTCCACAATGCCAATGTTAATTTTAATTTTATCGCTTGCTTTTAAAAACTTTGGCAAATTGGATGATAATGTTTTTTTGAAAAAATTATCTGCCGGAATAATAAAACTTGCCGAATCGTCTTTTCCAATTAGGGTAAGGCATTCATCAATAGCTCCCAAATATTCGGGTTGTGAAATTTGAAATTTACGACGACCGCTAAAGAATAAAGAATCATTCATCGTTTTATAGGTAATATCGGCAGTTATATAATCGGTATATCTGCATTTTATGCTATCATCGCCAATTTTTATTAATTTGTAATCGAAACCACTTGCGTGAAGGCTATACCCTTTGTATTCCGATTTTTTATGGCAACTTGCCAGCATCAAACCGATGATAAGGAGAAATGCAAGTGGTGATTTTTTTTTCATTATGAGCTTTATTGTCAAAATTATTTACGTTTCAACCAATTTACAAATACGTTATTTACCGTGTCTATATTAAAATATTCCGGGTCGAAATCTTCACCTAGCCATTCAAGGTTACTTTCATACTCTTTGTGGGTGGGTTGTTTCAATATTTCTAACATTTCACCATAACCCCATATTCCGCCGGAGTCTTCAGGGGGACAATTCATTTTTCCATCAAGACAAACCACTTGGTTTAAATTGTTATTTGCAGGTAAAATTTTTTCGAGAAGAATATCATGTATCCAACCATCACCAAAGTCATACTCGTACTTAAATTTATCTTTCTCATTTTTTAATAAAAGGGATAACTTAGTTTTTTTATAATCATTTATTGAAAATTCATCATTTACGTCTTTTACCCCGTAAAATTGATTACCATCGATAAATTGGTGTAAGTGATCATTATTCCAACCCATTGCAATTTGAATTGCCGTATGAAAATCAGGTAACAAAATGGTTGAAGGTACAAGTAGGCGTCTCCAAATCTTAGGTTTAGAACCAAGTAGTGAAATTTTAATTTGGTAAATATTCATGGATTATTTTTTAAGTTTAAATTTAAATACAAGTTTTTGAAGCTCGCCAAGTCGCTGTATGAATACCAACTCTAATTAGTAATTTTAATTACTTCAACTTCATAAAGAATAATTGCTCTGCGGGGAATTTTATTTTCGTCACCCATTAATCCATGTGCCAGATGAGGGGGCATAATGAAAATACCTTTTCCTCCTTCATGCAACAGCAATATTCCTTCTTCCAAACCACTTTCAACCCCACCTTGTCCTATTTTGAATTTTTTAGATCCAAGTGTATCGGACGAATAACATAATGTTCCATCGAGCAATGATACCTTATATTTTATTTCTGCCATTTTACCAGTTTGAATTGGCTTGCCAGTGCCTTCATTATTAACCATATACCAAAGTCCGGTTTGGGTAGTGGTCATCTTCCAGCCTCTTCTTTCGGCGTAGGCACGAATAATGTCAGCATCTTTTCCAACGAGATATTTATTTATATTCAAAAGTGACTCGTTTTGCCGTGCTACTTCACCTTTCGACTTTTCCTTTGGATTGTTTCGGCATGACATTATTCCGGCTAATAAGCAAAGGATTGCAAAATAAACCGTTATGTCAATGTACTTTTTCATGAATTTAATTGGGCTTTATAGTCCGGTAGCAAATCGTTAAACTTTTGTATCGTTTTATCGAGAGAAAATTTAGATTCCCCACCGGCTGCATTCAAATGACCACCGCCGGAAAAATGCCTCTCTGAAAATAAATTGGAAGGAAATTTACCGCGTGAACGAAACGAAATTTTCACTTTATCTTTATGTTCAATAAAAAGTGCTGTAAAATAAATACCTTTAATCGATAGCGGGTAATTTACAAACCCCTCTGAATCGCCGGTGGCAAAGTCAAAACGTTTCTGCTCTTCCAACGTAAGAGCAATATATGCCGTATTAAGTTCAGGCAACACAACCATTTTTTCGTTAAGACAATATCCTAAAAGACGCATACGTTGTGCCGAAAAATTATTGTAAATACGACTGAAAATATCGTCTTTAGGAATATCATAGCTTAGAAGTTGGGCAGCAATTTCAAATGTTCTCTTTCGGGATGAATTGTAATTAAAACAGCCTGTATCAGTCAATATACCGGTATAAATGCATTCGGCTATCGCTTTGTCCATAAATTTTAATCCATCAATAGCCGTAATAAATTCAAAGATTAATTCGCATGTTGAACTGGCTTCAGTAAACGACAATTGAAAATCAACGACCATTTGAGGATTAGGATGATGATCGATCATAACTTTCACAGCCTTTGACGCTGTTAGTATCTCATTCATATCCCCGCCTCTTTTAGATTCGTTATGATCAAGAAAGAAGATGATATCAGCCGATAAGATGATTGAACTTGCAAATTCCTTTTTCTTATAAAAATCAATAACGTCTTCATTTCCGGGGAGCCATTGAAGAAAATCAGGATATTCATTAGGAACAATAGGATACACGTCATGACCCATTTTTTTCAATGCCATTGATAAGGCCAATGTAGAGCCTAAGGCATCACCATCTGGATTCAAATGTGTGGTGATGACAATTTTATACTTTTTGCTAAGTAAAATCTTTAACTCGTTTGCTACGCTATTTCCTTTTAATATCACTTGTTGTCAGTTTAAAATTTCCAAATATATAAATAATGGAGCAACCCAAACCTTATGTTGAAAAATAATTTCTAATTTTGCCGATCAATTTAAAAAGTTCGAATATGGCTGGAAATTTTACGTTTACAATTATTAAACCCGATGCAGTAAAAAGCGGGTATATTGGCGAGATTTTATCTCATATGACTAAAGGAGGTTTTAAAATCTCAGGCTTGAAAATGTTACAACTTACACAAGGTGAAGCTGAAGCATTTTATGGTGTACATCGCGAGCGGCCATTTTTTAAGGATTTGGTATCGTTTATGACCTCGGGAGCAATTGTAGTAGCTGTTCTTAAAAAAGATAATGCCGTTGAAGATTTTCGTAAATTAATAGGAGCTACCAATCCTGAAAATGCGGCGGAGGGCACTATTCGTAAGAAATTTGCCATATCAATGCAGGAAAATGCTGTTCATGGTTCAGATAGCGATGAAAATGCAGCCATTGAAGCCTCATTCTTTTTTGCAACAAGCGATCGATTTTAATAAAAGTTAAGTGCCTGGTACCAAGTATTAGGCATTTATCTTAAAACAATATCATCAATTACCTTATCTCCCGCCTTTTCGTTTAGTTTGGCGATGATTGCCGATTTCATCATCATCAATTCGTTGCGTACGATGGACGATTTCAGATATACAAACAAAACACGATTTTTTACAAATATTTTGGCGGTAGCACGTTGAATATTGGCACCAAGTATATCGCCCCAGGAATTAATAATTCGAACTTCTTTTAATTTCTGATCGATATGCATTTCTTTCAGAAAATCCTTTACCAGTTCTCCGATATTTTGAACATTGCTGCGACGCATGATGGATGTTTTTAATTTTTATTCAGGTGAGTTGGATATTTCAAGGTCAATTACTTTTTCCATTATATGAAACTGCCGATATTCACTGTTAATCTGTTTGAGTATATAACCCATTCGTTCCGAGCTGGTATCGGTAATAAAAATCTGCCCAAAATTTACATTAGACACGAGTTGAATTATCTGACTTACACGATTGCCGTCAAACTTATCAAAGATATCATCTAAAAGAAGGATTGGATAATTTTCAGACTTTAATTTGATGTAATCGAACTGTGCCAGTTTCAATGCCACCAGAAACGTTTTTTGTTGTCCCTGCGAACCCACACGTTTAATTGGATGACCACCTAATTTTAAGGCTAAATCATCCTTATGTACGCCAATTGATGTATACTGCAGTTTACGATCCTTATCGATTGATTTATTTAACAAGTCAGCAAAATCACCATCAAATAATTGTGACTCGTAAGTTAACTCCACTTTTTCGGTTCCTTCTGAAACAAGCTCGTAATAATGCTGAAAAACCGGAATCAAGTCATTAATAAAAAATTTACGTTTCTCAAAAATCCTATTGCCTGCTGCAATAATCTGTTCATTCCACATTTCAATCATATCGGTATCGAACCAGATGGAACGGGCAAAATCTTTCAATAACAAGTTGCGTTGCAGAACAGCTCTGTTATAACGCATCACATCGTCGAGATATTGATGGTCGAATTGGGATAAAACAGAATCGATAAATTTGCGGCGCTCTTCGCTCCCATCAATAATTAAACCGCTATCGGCCGGTGAAATCATAACCACGGGAATCAATCCGATATGCTCCGAAAGTCGTTCGTATTCTTTGCTATTTCTGCGAAAAATTTTCTTTTGGCCTGATTTTACACCACAATAAATATGTTCTGTTTTCTCCTCACGTTGATATTCACCCTGTAGCATAAAAAACTCTTCGCCATGCCTGATATTCAGACTATCGGTATTGGTAAAGAAGCTTTTGCAAAGAGATAAATAGTAAATTGTATCTAAAATATTAGTTTTCCCTATCCCATTATTTCCCACAAGGCAATTGATTCCGGAACAAAATTCAAGCGATGCTTCCTCGTAATTTTTAAAGTTCAATAATGTAAGCTTGTGGAGGTATGTGTGCATAATTTAATGGTATGGTGCAAAGATAGGATAAAAGAAGAAGAAGATAGAGGAAGATAGAGGAAGTTAAAGGAAGTTAAAGGAAGTTAAAGAATCATCCCATATCTTCTATAACTTCTATAACTTCAATATTCCTTTAATTCCTAACTACCCATTTTCTTTCTTCCAAAAAATATGAACAAATGTTTCAGATATTTTTTAAAACCATTACATTTGCGTTCTATTATTAAAAAACTAATTGAATACAAATGGCTAAAGCAAATAATGAAGCAACCAACGAGAAATTAGAAGGTATTGAAAGCGCTCTATCACGCACAGAGCAATATATTGAGGAAAACCAAAAGAGTTTAATGATTATTGCAGGAGCGATCATTGCCGTTGTTGCTATTTATTTTGCTTTCAACAGGTTTTACTTGAAACCAAAGGAAGAAAAAGCTCAGACTCAGATGTTTGTTGCTGAAAAATACTTCGAAAAAGATTCATTTAGATTGGCTTTAAATGGTGATGGTAACTATCCTGGCTTCCTCGGAATTATTGATGAATACAGTTTAACAAACTCGGCAACCCTGTCGCAATATTATGCTGGAATTTGTTTGAAGAACATGGGCAAATATGCCGAAGCAATTGATCATTTGAAGAAATTTGATGCGAACGATAAAATTTTATCAAATATTGCGCTTGGATCTATTGGCGATTGTTATGCTGAACTAAATGAGAATGATAAAGCTATTAAATATTATAAAAAAGCTGCCGGCAATGTTTTAAATGATTTTACCACGCCAATGTATTTAATGCGTGCTGCAATACTATTGGAAGAAAAAGGTGAATTCAAAAATGCGCTTGATTTATTCGTAAAAATTGAAAAAGAATATAATAAGACATCTGAAGGTCAGCAAGCTGAAAAATATATCGAACGTGTAAAAATAAAAGGCAATCTGAAATAACGATTATTTTATCTCATTGAAAAGAGGGACGATGAGTCCCTTTTTTTTGTACTTTTTTCGCAGGCTCATCCAGGTCTATCGACTCTGGAAGGTCAATCTAAAACCAAGAAACCTGGCAATATTCTTAAATAAAGAACATTGAATCGTAAATAAAAAATTAAAAATTAAAAATTAAATATGGCAACCATTTTTAAAAATTTATCAATCTACAATCCGGGTGATATTCCTTCAGCCAATGGATACACATTTGGTATTGTTGTTTCCGAATGGAATCACGAGATTACTTCGGCTTTGCTCAAAGGCGCTATTGAAACGCTAATGAAACATGGTGTTGACGAAGATGATATCATTATAAAATATGTCCCCGGGAGTTTCGAACTTAGCCTGGGTGCACAATTGATGATAGAATATACCGAAGCAGACGCGGTAATTTGCCTGGGATGCGTTATACGTGGCGAAACACCCCACTTCGAATATATCTGCCAAAGTGTAACACAAGGCATAACACATGTAAATCTCGAGTATAATACACCGGTAGTATTCGGACTTTTAACTACCGAAACTCAGGAACAGGCTCAGGATCGTGCTGGTGGAAAACATGGTAATAAAGGCGTGGAAGCCGCTATAACAGCAATAAAAATGGCTGTGCTTCAAAATTCGATGATTGACGAAGATGAAGATGGTGAGGAGGAATAAAAGATTTTAACCACTGAATACTAAGGTAGCAAGAAAAATATGACCACTCCATTATCAGAAAGATTTAAAAAACCAAATATTTATTTTGATTCGTTTCGAAAAGATATAATTGATCATGTGCCGTTTAATGCTAGTCGAATTTTAGATATCGGCTGTAGTAGTGGCAATTTTGGAAAGGCATTAAAAGAAAGACAGAATTGTGAAGTTTGGGGAATTGAAATTGACGAGGCAAGTGCGTTACAGGCGAAAAACAAACTTGATAAAGTGATCTCAGGCGATGCGCTCCAAAGTCTAAAAAATGTTCCTGAGAACTATTTTGATTTGGTTATTTGTAATGATGTACTTGAACATTT
Source organism: Bacteroidales bacterium (assembly GCA_025350365.1). Lineage (GTDB taxonomy): Bacteria > Bacteroidota > Bacteroidia > Bacteroidales > JAAUTT01 > JAAUTT01. The sequence goes on from JANXXY010000002.1 coordinate 12,962, forward strand.
ATACGATCCATGGGGCACATTAGAATTAATTAAAACATGTTTAAAACCGGAAGGGGTTATCGTAGCTTCTATTCCAAACGTTAGGTATTTTAGGTGTTTGTTTAAACTGCTTTTTTCATTTGAATGGAAATACGACTGGCAAGGTGTACTTGATTATACCCATGTTAGGTTTTTTACCAAAAAAACAATGAAACAGATGTTTGCCGATACAGGTTTTGAAATTATTGAAATAAAAGGTATCAATTCCACTAAATCAATCAGACCTTATCTATTAAATTTTTTGTTTTTGGGATTTTTCAGCGATACAATGTTTCTGCAATTTCTAATTAAAGCCAGACCTTTGAAAATTAATAAGTAAGGTATAAGTTTAAAAAGTTATAGAAATAATTAACTAACTTCTATAACTTCTATAACTTCTATAACTTTTATAATTCCTTCAACCCTACTTTTTCTTGGGAACATTCATTCCGCGTTCTTTCGCCATCTTTTCTAATCGCTCCTGAAAGCCTGATTTTTTCTTTGCTGGTTTTGCTTTATTTGCCTGAATTTGCTTGAGAAGTTTTTCCTCGTTAATCATAAGTTTGAATACTTCGTTTTGTCCGATAGTGATCATATTGGCAAGGAAATAATAATAAGTAAGACCGGCGGAGAAACTGTTAAGCATAAACATAAACATCACGGGCATAATATACATCATGGTTTTCATTCCCGGAATCTGGTTGTCCGTCATAGTAGTCTGGCTCATTTTCATACTAATGATGGTAGTAACAGTCATCAATATAGTGAATAAGCTGATGTGATTCCCATAATAAGGTATGGTAAACGGCAACGACATAATGGAATCGTATGTCGAAAGGTCAGTAGCCCAAAGAAATGATTGGTGACGAAGCTCTATAGAGGCCGGGAAGAATCGGAACATCGCAATCAATATAGGAAATTGAAGCAACATAGGCAGGCAACCTCCCAACGGATTAACGCCGGCTTTCTTGTATAGCCCCATCGTTGCCTGCTGACGCTCCATTGCCTTTTCCTTTGGTATCTTTTTATTAATTTCATCAATTTGAGGCTTAAGAACACGCATCTTTGCCTGACTCTGATAGGATTTAAATGTTAATGGAAACAATCCAATTTTAATAATTAAGGTAAGTAACAGGATGATAAGTCCGAAGCTCGAAATAAAGTTACTCAGAAAATTAAAAATTGGAATAATTATCCACTGGTTCACAACGCGAATCACATTTTTGCCGAGGACTACCAGTTTTTCCAGATCAATATTGTATTTCTTTAAAGTCAAAAAGTGGTTAGGTCCAAAATAAAAGCTCATTGGAACCGAATAAGAAGGCTTATTTTGATAATTTAAAGCAATGGTAGCTGTATATTTCTTAAGATGTTTAGTCTTATCAACCATTGAAATTGAATTCAGGCTGGCATTGTTAAAGCTTTCACCGGCAACAATTACCGAAGAAAAGAATTGTTGTTTAAATGCGATCCATTTTAACTTGGTAGTTACCTCTTTTGTTTCAGGCTTGCTCGAAGTTGCACTCATTGCCTCATCATCGTCCTGAAAATGTTTATAATGAATATTGGTTAACCCGTCTTCATTTTTTTCGCCTCTCTCCTGTCTGGGAATATACAAGGACCAATTCAGGTCTATCGTATTGGAATTATTAGCAATAATTTTATCCATGTTCACAAAATTCACATTGAACCGGATCATATAATCATTGGGTTTGATGGAATAAACGTACTCTATATACGAATTTTCGCCGGCATAAAGCCGCAAAGCCACAGAGTCGGACTTATCCTTAACAAATATTTCTTTAATACTGCTTACCGGCTTAAAAAATAAATTGTTGGTTGAAATAGATTTGTTTTGTGAGAAAAAATTCAAACCCATCTCGGTTGAGTCACCATCGAATAATACCAGCGCAGTTGAATCAAATCTTGTAAATTTCTTTAACTGAACAGAATAAGGTCTACCACCTTTTGTGCTAACTTTAACCTTCAATAAATTGTTTTCGAGAATAATAAATTGATTGGAATCTTTTGTCGATCCTGCAAAGACCCCAAATTGGCTCTCCAATGCCTTATTTTTAGTTGAATCGGGTAAGTGTGCTTCTCTTTTGTCGGCAGAATCTTTTAAAGCGTTTAATTCATGTTGTTTAGCAGCATCAATCTGTTGTGCCATCATCATTGAATCTTGCGTCCTTTTCCTTGCCTGTATCTGCTCTTTGGAGGGCTGAGACATTATGCCGTATATCAAAATGATTACAACAATTAATACCACTCCAATAATTGAATTCCTATCCATAATTATTTATATATCTTATTGATTAAATGTTTATAATAAAGCAGACCGCACCATTTTTTTACAGCCACAAAGCTATAAAAAGGATTGAATATTCGGAAGGGATTTTCTATGCTGTCTTATTATTTAATGCTGCATTCACAAATGCAACAAACAAAGGGTGCGGATTCACTACCGTGCTGCTATACTCTGGATGGAATTGAACACCGATAAACCAGGGATGTGACGGTATTTCAATAATTTCAACAAGGTTTGTATCAGGGTTTACACCAGCTGAAATCATTCCTGCTTTATCAAATTCACATAAATAATCGTTGTTAAATTCATATCTGTGACGATGACGCTCCGAAATATTTTCTAACCCATAAGCAGCATACGTTTTAGTATTTTCTTTTATCGTACATGGATAAGCGCCCAAACGCATAGTTCCACCTTTTTCAGTAACACCTTTTTGTTGTTCCATAAGATCAATAACCGGATATGGTGAGGCATGGCTCATTTCGGTAGAATGTGCGTTGGCATAACCAAGAACATTTCTAGCAAATTCAATCACAGCTACTTGCATTCCCAAGCAAATACCAAAATAAGGTACTTTATGTTCGCGGGCATATTTAGCCGACAATATTTTACCATCTATGCCGCGTTCGCCAAAACCAGGCGCAACAACGATACCATTAAAATCTTTTAACATCTCCTCTACCGTGTTTTCATTAATGGTTTCGGAATGGATACTAATCAGATTTACTTTGCACTCATTTTTTGAACCGGCATGAATAAACGATTCAACAATAGACTTATAAGCATCAGGTAATTCCACATACTTTCCTACCAAAGCTATTTTAACTTCCGTTTTGGGATTTTTAAGTTTTTTTAGGAAT
>JANXXY010000042.1 GCA_025350365.1 Bacteroidales bacterium
GGTAGTTTCCAGTAAATCTTCGATCCAGAAAGCCTGCCGCGCTGACTGGCATTTAGGACAATGCCTGTTACGGCAACTATTGTAAGAGATACGCTCCTTTGAGCAGCAATCGCATACATCCTTATGCCAGCCAAGTGCCGCAGTGCGGCAAATACTCAGGTCATTGAGTACACGTTGCTGGTATTGGTTGGGCTTACACTGGGTATAGAATTGTTGCCCAAACCGTTCAATGACATCGGCCACCTCGTATTTTGGGCGACTCATTTCCTGTTGCCGTACAAGGTGTCGAGTGGACTGTGAGCTTTGATCATCGGGCATTGAGCCACGTGCAGATAAATCATGGTTGTGGTGATTTCGGCATGACCGAGCAAATTTTTTAATGTTACGATGTTCAGCCCATCTTCAAGCAAATGTGTGGCATAAGCATGTCTGAGCGAATGCAGGTTGACATCTTTTGTGATTGTGGTTTTCTTCAATGTTTCGCGCATCACCCACGAGATGCCACGCACGCTGTAACGCCCATCGGGTTCCTTACCGTTAAAGAGCCAGATATGAGGGTGTTCAACCGAAGTGTATTTCAGTAAGCCTTTTGCCATATAATCAGAAAGCGGAACGATACGGTCTTTTTTGTATTTGCTCTGCCGTATGTGGATGGTTTTGCGTTCAAAATCGATATCGGAGATTTTCAGGTTAATCGCTTCCTGGCCTCGCAAACCGGCAGAGTAGATAAGAGTTAGTACGATACGGTGTTTGAGCAATTGCGGGGCAGCAAAAAGTTCTTTGAGTTCCGAACGGTTTAGAATCACCGGAAGTTTGGCATCTTTCTTTAGCGAAGGCAACGAGATGGCACGTTTGTTATGGCCGATTAGCCGGAAATAATACCGCAAACCATACACGGCATGTTTGAAATTACTTCGTGACGGTGATTTTGGATTAAGAGCCAGTGATGTAAGGTACTCATTAATCTCATCATCATCAATCTGTTCAGGAAGTCTTCCAAAATGCATAGAAATGGAAGCAATACGGCGGATGTAATTGTGCAAAGTACTACTGTTTTGTCTTTTAAGTACGACTTGCTGTTCAAGTTTCTTAAGTACCAGATCAAAACCGGACACACTTTCAATAGCTTGTTCTACAATTGTAGGTTCGATACGTTTTCTCATACAACAATATTTTTAAATTAATACTGCCGTAAAGATCGTACAATTGATTTTATGTCTATTTTTGGTAAAGTTGAACAAAGCTATTTCGCAGGGATTTAGTTCAATATCAAGATATAACTAATTGTAAAATAAGGTAATAAAGCTATGTTTGTGTCATCATTCACCATATGGATAAATCATGCAAAGATTGATAAAACTGAATTCTTTATGAAGAAAATTACATCACTGTTATTTATACTTTACTTCGTGTTGTCGTCTGTAACAGGGCAGAAATTCACCGGATTTAAGGATACTGCAAATTTTCCTCATGAACTATCTGATATCCTGGGGTCCGATCTTCAACAAGGGGAAGTGAAACTGATCACCGATTTTTCTACTTCCTGGCAGGGAGATATGTTTTCGTTAACTGAAAAAGGAGAAATAATACGTTTGGCAGGGATTATGTACGAACGAAAAGCTCGAAGCAACCAATTTAAATCCTTTATTAGTGCCCTTGTTTCTACGAAGATAAGGGAAAATAATCAGGAGAATTACACTTTATGGATGAGGTTTTTATTGAAATATATTGTTCTAAAACAAACTACGATTACTAAATTAACCAACTTTTTTGAAAACACAATTGATTTAAGCCGTGACAATTTTTTAATTAATTCGTCATCGGTTCAATGGAAATATGTGGGTAGCAATTTTAAATTTAAATTGGAGAACGATATTCTTACAGCAAATTTTGAAAAGGGTAACCTACACTGTTATTCGAAAAGAGATAGCATATTAATTAATGAGACCTCCGGTATATACAACATCCTCGAGCGGAAATGGAGAGGTAAAGGCGGGCTGGTTACATGGGAGAGGGCCGGATTTAATCCACAGGAAGTAAATGCGAGGCTTAACAGATATTCAATAGAACTAAACAGGTCCGAATACAAAGCCGATTCGGTGATGTTTACTTATGGTAAATATTTTAGCAACCCGGTAATGGGGCAGGTAACCGATAAGGTAATGAATATTTTATCTGTCGAACAAGCCATATATCCCGAATTTATTACCTACAGCAAACGATATTTTTTTAAAAACATATATCCAAACATCGATTATGACGGTGGATTTACCATGAAAGGCGCAAAAATCATCGGTTCCGGCATTGAAAACGATTTAGCAAAAATTATTATAAAAAATGGTCCTAAAATACTTATGGAGGTTCGTTCAAAGTATTTTGTGCTTCGGCCCGATCGAATTAATGGACTTAACTCTTTAATAAAGATATATCTCGAACACGATTCAATTTACCATACCGATTTAGCCTTTACTTATTTTGTAAAATCAAAGGAAGTAAATCTGCTCAGAACTGAGGAATATTCGTCACAAAGTCCTTATTACGATACATATCACAAAATTGATATGGATTTTGAGGAACTTTCGTGGAGAATTGATCAGCCCTTTATCAATCTAGCTATGGCTAGGGGATCTGCTAGCGGAAGGGCTCGTTTTGAGTCGTTGAATTATTTCAATATGGAACAATTCGAAAAGCTGCAAGGTATGAATGATACCAATCCACTGGTTTCAATTCGAAATTATGGCAAGAGATTCAAAAATGAAGAATTTCCTGGTGCAGGATTTGCCGATTATTTAGTTCGACAGGTAAACGAAGTTCGACAGTTATTAATGGAAATGGCCAAAAAAGGCTTTATTTATTATGATAGCCAAACCGATGTGGTGAAAATTAAGCAGAGGCTTCATGATTATCTTAATTCAAGTTTTGGAAAAACAGATTTTGATGTGATGGATTTTATATCGAGTACGCAAGCTCCACTCGAAAATGCTTCACTTGATATGGCCACCTTCGATCTTAAAATAAACGGTATACCAAAAATTGCGGTGAGCGATTCGCAAAACGTTTTTATTTATCCGGCACGGGAACAGATTATTCTTAAGCAAGATCGAAGTTTCCAATTCGATGGCGTTATTGAAGTAGGATTATTAACATTTTATGGGAATAATTTCTTTTTTGATTATAAAAACTTCAAATTTAACCTTCAAAATGTCGATTCAGTATCTATAAAGGTAAATACCAGCGAAGTTGATAATTTTGGCCGCCCCAAAACCCGGAGGGTGAATAACGTTATAGAGCATCTTACCGGCGATTTGAGAATCGATAAACCGGACAACAAATCCGGACGGAAAAATTATCCGGAATACCCGCTATTTGCAAGTCGCGAAAACTCTCAAGTTTATTATCAGCGAAAAGATATCGAAAATGGTGTTTATCCAGAAGAAAGTTTTTATTTTGAGGTATATCCATTTTTGCTTGATAGTTTAGATAATTTCAAAAAAGAAGGATTGCAATTTCTGGGAAAATTTCAATCGGCTGGAATTTTGCCCCCTATGGAACAAAAACTAACACTTCAGCCCGATTATTCGCTTGGTTTCAAATTCAATCCTGGACCGGATGGAATACCAGTTTACGAAGGCAAAGCTAAACTTATTGCTAACATACAGCTTAGTAATAATGGGTTACGGGCAGATGGAAAATTCGAGTATCTAACCTCAACCACAACCTCAAAAGATTTCAAGCTTTATCCGGATTCGATGAATACACAATCTGTTGATTTTACAATCGCAGAACAAACAGGAGTAACTCAGTTTCCGAATGCCGGATCGAAGGAAAACTATGTGCATTGGCTTCCAAAAAACGATATTATGTTCATAAAACAAGCTAAGGAACCATTCCAAATGTTTAATGATCATACAAACCTTGTAGGTAATCTTACCTTGCAACCAAAAGGATTGTCGGGTAACGGAACAATGAATCTAACGGCCGCCGAGCTTCAGTCAAAAAATTTTCGTTATAAGGCCAAAATTATTGATGCCGACACTTCCAAATTTCTCTTGAAATCGCTTCATAAAGAAGGATATACAGTTCTAACAAACGATAATGTTAAATCACACATCGATTTTGTATCCCAGAAGGGAGAATTTAATTCGAATGAGGATTACACCAAGGTTGAATTTCCTGAGAATAAATACCTCAGTTATCTCGATTATTTCAAGTGGAATATGATCGATAAAACTCTCGAAATGGGGGCTAAACGAATAAGAGACTCGCAACTTTCAGATACGGCAAAAACGAAATTCAGAACACAAATCGACGAAAAGTATCGCTTTGAGGAAGAACCAATTGGTCCCCGGTACATATCTACTAATTATAAGCAGGATTCAATTAATTTTGTAGCACCTTCGGCTATTTACGATTATCAAAACAATCTTATCCTTGCCTCAGAGGTTAAACTAATACGGGTAGCCGATGCAATCATCTATCCAATAGACGGAAAGGTGACTATTGCCGAAGCTGCCCAAATGAAAACTCTTTTCAAAACCAAAATAGTGGCTAATTACATCGATCGTTTTCATACCATTTACGATGCAGATGTAAATATTCAGGGAAGAAATGTATTTACCGGCGTTGGAAAGTACGATTATATCGACGAAACAACTAAAGCACAAGTAGTAGATTTAACTGAAATAAAAGTAGATAAGGATTTGCATACCGTGGCTAAGGGTAAAAAGCTCGAAACTGACGATTTCACTTTAAGTCCCAACTTTGGTTTTCAGGGTAGCATCAGATTAAATTCCACTAAACAATTGCTTACGTTCGATGGTGGAGCTAGTATAAGAACCGATTGTCCAAAACTGAAACCTTCATGGTTGAAGTTCGAATCGGAAATCGATCCAAAGGTTATTTATATTCCGGTCGAAGAGAATCCATTGAATATTAATAATAATAAAATTTTTGCAGGTATATTTCTTGCGCCCGATTCAATCCATATTTATCCGGCATTTCTCTCCCCAAGACACGGTTATAACGATCAGTATATCGTAACTTCCAGTGGCTATCTTTATTTTAACAAAGATTCGATGAAATATGAAATTGCTTCGAAAGAGAAGTTGTTGTATAATGATACTACCGGTAATTATTTGAGTTTACATAAATTCAATTGTATCGAATATGGTGAAGGGAAAATCAATCTTGCAGCTGATTTGGGACAGATAAAGCTAAGCAGTTATGGAAATGCTAGTTTTAATCTGATTAATGGTGAAGTTAACCTTGATATTTTTCTTGGAATCGATTTCTTATTCGATCAGAATGCAATGCACCTTCTTGCAAATAAAATTGATAGTTTTCCAAATTTGAAGGGTGTAGATATTACCCGAAACAATTATCTGAAATCGATGAATGAAATTATCGGTAAAAAGAGAAGTCAAAAATATCTGGAGGATGTGTCAGTTTATGGCAAGCCAAAAGAGTTTCCAACCGAATTGCAGCATACCCTCAACATTACACATTTAAAGCTAAAGTGGAATGAAGAAACCAATTCGTATCAATCTTTTGGAAAGATTGGTATTGGGAATATCCTTAATTACCAGGTTAATAAAGAAGTGGAAGGGTACATCGAAATTGTACGCAAACGAAGTGGCGACTTGATGGATATTTATCTTAAACTCGATGATAAAAACTATTTCTATTTTGGTTACACCCGGGGAACTATGCAAGCATATTCGTCTAATACTGAATTTGTTGAAATTTTGAAAAAATTATCTCTCAAAGTCAGGAATATGGACACAAAACGCGGGCAAACTCCTTATAGTTATATGGTTACATCTGACACAAAATTTGGTGCATTCTTGCGAAATTACAAGCAACACATGAAGGGCGAATTAAATATTCCCGAAGAAAAACCAATTGAAATTCCTGAAGTTTCGCCGCAGGTTCAACCTTCAAAACCACCAGGTGATCAGCCTGCTGTAACTCCTGCAAATCAGCCATCTCTGCCTGAAACGGTGCCGGAAAAACAAAAAACTGACGAAAAAAAGAAGGAAATACCAAAAGAAGAAACACCTGTAATAAAGGATGATAACAAAGAAGGAGAAGTTATTGAGGTGAAATAATTTACCCTCGTGACGATTCCCAAATTTCAAGATTTTTAATAGCGCTGCCGTCGATTGAAAACCGTACGGCAGTTTTTACATTATGGAAGCCCGTATTGCCTGCAGCTCCCGGATTAATATGCAACAGATTATGTTTCTTATCAAATATTACTTTCAAGATATGCGAATGCCCGCATATAAATAACTTAGGAGGATTTGACAGCAAAATTGACCGGATAGAAGATTCGTAATGACCTGGATACCCGCCAATATGGGTAATGAGAACATCAGTTTGCTCGCAATTGAAACGTTGTTGAAGTGGATAACTCATGCGCACCAGGTGCCCGTCAATATTACCAAATACTGCACGAAGAGGCTTAAATGCATCAAGATGATTGGCCGTTTCCATGTTGCCAATATCGCCTGCGTGCCATAATTCGTCGCAGTTTTCGAAAAATGTGTATAGTCTGTCGTCAATATAACCATGTGTGTCCGACATAAGTCCAATTTGCTTCATGTAAATTCAGGTTTTCTGTGTTACTTTGCAATAAAAGGATATAGGATTTAGGCTTTAGACCAATAGCTTAATAACGTAATGTGAATAAAAGTTTTAAGACTTAAAGTAAATATCCTGACTCCTGATTTTTTTAACAAAAGTATTGGTTTTATGCAAATTTTCTATACTCCGGACATTAATGGGATGGATTATTATTTCAACGAGGATGAATCGAAGCACGCCATTCGAGTTTTGCGCTTAAATACAGGCGATCCTGTGCATTTAGTGGATGGAAAAGGCAACTTATTTGAAGGTGTCATTGAAGACCCCAAACCGAAAAAGTGTAAAATTTTGGTAACAAATGTTATAAAGGAATTTGAAAAACGAAATTATCATTTGCATATTGCCATTTCACCATTAAAAAATCCCGATCGTTTTGAATGGTTTCTCGAAAAAGCTACAGAAATTGGTATTGATGAGATAACACCCATATTGTGCGAGCGAACTGAAAAGAAAAACCTTAATCATGACCGATGCAACCGCATTATCGAATCGGCAATGAAACAATCATTAAAAGCCTATCATCCGGTAATGCATTCCTTGGTGAAATTGGAAGAATTTATTGGGCAGTCAGGTCATTCAATAAAAATGATCGCCTCTTGTGAAGGCGATCGTAAGCTAATAAGGAACTGTTATCAACCAGGTCAGAGAGCAACTATATTGGTTGGTCCTGAAGGTGATTTTAGCGAGAATGAAACGACCAAAGCCATAAACTCAGGATTTATTCCTGTAACATTGGGATCAAGTAGGTTGAGAACAGAAACAGCTGGTGTTACAGTTTGTCATTCAATAAGTTTCCTAAATCTTTAATTTCCCAGAAAGTCAATCACATTCCCGAACTTACTTGACGATACTTTATACATTTCGGTGTAAAAGCATTTCTGGCAGGTAATTGTTGTGAATTTTTTGTTTTCGATATTAAAAACTTTTGCCCAAAAACTGCCCGAAGCATAGAATTGACCCATATCATAAAGGCTATGGTTACATTTAGCACAATGAAATTTTAATTTGTATAGATTGTCAGGTTTCATGAATAAATTTATAATTAGGTTTTGCAATAAAAATCATTCAACAGATTCATCTTCAGTATTTGTAATGACATTGTCTTTTTTCAACTTTAAACGACCAACATCCCTGAGTGCCCTGTCTATAATCCATTCGAGTTGTCCATTAACGCTACGGAATTCATCGGCAGACCATCTTTCAACAGCACTCAGCTTTTCTGGGTCAATTCTTAAAACAAAAGACTTTTTTTTCGTCATCATCAATGATTTAAAGTACCCGCATTTACAATGGGGCGAGCTGATTCCTCGGAACATAAAACAACCAAAAGATTACTAACCATCGAGGCTTTTCGCTCGTCATCCAATTCAACAATTTCTTTTTCACCAAGCTGTTTCAAAGCCATCTCAACCATTCCAACGGCTCCTTCCACAATTTTACTTCGTGCAGCAACAATTGCAGTTGCTTGTTGACGGCGTAACATGGCTCCAGCTATTTCGGAAGCATAAGCAATATAGTTTATTCTTGCTTCAATAACCTGAATACCGGCAATTACAAGTCGTTCTTTCAATTCTTTCTCTAATTGGTGGTTTACTTCATCTCCTCCTGAACGAAGTGTGATTATAGCATCTTCAACTTCAAAGTTATCATATGGGTAAATACCGGCCAGTTTACGCAAAGCCGCTTCGCTCTGAACTACAACAAAATGCTCATATTTATCAACTTCAAAAGCAGCTTTAAAGGTGTCTTCCACTTTCCAAACCAATACAACACCAATCATGATAGGATTTCCAACCTTATCGTTTACTTTGATTGGTTCGGAATTGAAATTTTGAGCTCGCAGGGAAATAATATTTTTTGTAAAAAACGGATTAACCCAAAAAAAACCGTTTTCCTTAATCGATCCTTTATAGGCTCCAAATAACACTAATACGCACGATTTATTTGGTTGTACTGTAACCATGCCAATAGAGAAAAGTAGTGCGAATACACCTAGAATTATGGTTAACAATAACATTCCATTAGTTCCTGTAAAGATTGCTATTCCAATCATTGCAGCGAAT